>JANXXW010000549.1 GCA_025350425.1 Rhodospirillales bacterium | reverse complement strand
GATCAGATGCACCATATCGTCGCCTCCGGCCAGGGCATTGTCCCGGTCGCCACCAAACGAGAATTCCGCGCTGACGACGCTGCACACCATCGGACGGGCGGTGATGGTGCTGGGGACCGAGAAGGGCTCGGACACCGAAAGCCGGATCGCGCATAACTTTGGCATGGCGCGGCCGGAGGGATACCGCAAGGCCCGGCGGCTGATCGAGATGGCCGGGCGCTTCGGACTGCCGGTGCTGACGTTCGTGGACACGTCCGGCGCGTTCCCCGGAATCGAGGCCGAGGCGCGGGGCCAGGCGGAGGCGATCGCACGCTCGATTGAGGCCTGCCTGTCGGCGCCGGTGCCGGTTGTGGCGACGATTATCGGCGAGGGCGGGTCGGGCGGGGCCATCGCGCTGGCCGCCGGTGACGCTGTGCTCATGATGGAGCACGCGGTCTATTCGGTGATCTCGCCCGAGGGATGCGCCTCGATATTGTGGCGGGAGGCAGCCCAGGCGCCGGTGGCGGCTGAGGCGTTGCGGATCACGGCGGAAGACCTCAAGCGCCTCCATCTAATCGACGCCATCGTGCCGGAACCACTGGGCGGGGCGCAGCGCGACCCCGAAGCAGCACTCGCGGCACTGGCCGACAGCGTGGGCGCGGCTCTGGCGCCGTTGTTGGGACTCGAGGGAGCGATGCTGGTCGCTCGGCGACGCGAAAAGTTCCTGGCGATGGGGCGGGACGCGTTGGCCTGAACCTCGCATATATTCCAACGTGGCGGCTGATACGATGCTTGTGCATGGAAGCCTCGTGCGAAGTTGAGGCACCATAGGTTGGCTTGGCTCGTTGCACGGGCTGGATATAGGGGTGGCGCGATGCGGAACCGGAAAAGACATGCCTGGCAGCATTGACGCTAGCGCACCGTTAACCGCCAGCGAGTCGGCGCCGGCCAGGCCGGGCGACTCGCGCAAACTATTCCTGGCGGTATTTCCCTCCATCATGCTGCCGATGTTCCTGGCGGCGATGGACGGCACGATCGTATCCACCGCATTGCCTGGAATTGCGGCATCGCTGGGCGATGTCGAGCGGATATCGTGGGTGGTCGTTTCCTACCTGGTGGCCACAACGATCGCAGCGCCGGTTTATGGTCGCCTGGGCGACGTGCTGGGCCGCAAGCGACTGATGTTCGTGGCTCTGGCGATATTCATCTCGGCATCGTTCCTGTGCGCGGTGGCACCGACGATCCTGGCGCTCACCGGCGCGCGTATCCTCCAAGGGTTCGGCGGGGGTGGGCTGATGACCTTGTCGCAGGCGTTGGTGGGCGAAGTCGTGCCGCCACGTGAGCGGGCGAAGTACCAGGGCTACATGGCCTCCGTGTTCGTATGTTCGTCCACCTTCGGCCCGGTCGCGGGCGGCTGGCTGACCCAGCATTTCGGCTGGCAGTCGGTGTTCATGATCAACCTGCCGTTCGGTGCGTTGGCGGTGGCCTTGGCGCTGCGGCTTCCCAAGGGTGCGGTCGGCGGTGGCGGACGGCTGAACTTTGATTTTGTGGGCACTGCCCTGTTCGCGTTGTTCATCACGCCGCTGCTGCTGGCGCTGGAGCAAGCGCAGCGGTTCGATGCGCGCTTGCTCCCGCTGATCATCGCAATGGTGGCAATCGCGACGGTGTCGCTGGCGTTGCTGCTGCGGCAGGAGAAACGGTCATCCTCGCCGCTGTTGCCGATCAAGCTGCTCAGCCAGCCGGCAATCTGGCGCACCGACGCAATGGCACTGTGCGTCGGGGCGTCGCTGATCTCGCTGATCACTTGGCTACCGATTTACCTTCAGGTCGTGCGCGGGACCGACGCGGGCAATACCGGCCTGCTCCTGCTGCCACTCACCGCGTTGATCGCGGTCGGGTCGATGATTACCGGGCGCATCATCAGCAAGACCGGACGCACCGCCATCCTGCCCTCGATCGGGCTGCCGATGGTATCGGTCATGGTCGTGTGCCTGGCCCTGTTCGCCCCACAAATGTCGTTGAGCCAGCTTCCCTGGTTGTTCGGTGCGATCGCGCTGACCCAGGGCACGGCGATGCCGGTGGTGCAGCTCACAGTGCAGCTTGTTGCCGGCCCCAAGCAACTTGGGGCTGCCGCTGCGTCGGTGCAGTTCTCACGCTCAATTGGGGCCGCATTCGGCGCGGCGATCGTGGGGACGGTGCTGTTCGGGATGCTGGTGGCGACCGATCCGGACGCGGCTACGCTGTTCGCGCATCTCGTGCAGACGGGTCCGGCCGCGTTGAAAAATCTATCGCCGGCCCGCTTGGCGGTGGTGCAGGAGGAAATCTCAGATGCCTTCCGCGCCGCGTTCCTGACCATCGCGAGCTTCAGCGCCATCGGGAGCTTGATGGCGTGGACCATTCCACTGCGGAGGATCTAGCCAGGTGAGTTCGTCAGTCGGGCCGGCGGCCCTTGCCATCGCGCCGAAGCCAGCATCGACCACGGCGTTCGCGATCCTGTTCGCTATCAGCTTCTCGCACATGCTGAACGACATGATGCAGTCGCTGCTGCCCGCGATCTATCCTATCCTACGAACGCGCTATAGCCTCAACTTCGCCCAAATCGGCATCATCACCCTCACCTTCCAAACCGCCGCGTCGCTGTTGCAGCCAGTGGTCGGGATGGTTACGGACCGCCGGCCGATGCCGTTTTCGTTGCCGGTGGGCATGGGTTTCACGCTTATCGGCCTGCTGCTTCTGTCGGTGGCCGGCAGCTATACCGTGCTGCTGATCGCAGCCGCCATGGTTGGACTCGGCTCCTCCGTGTTCCATCCGGAAGCCTCGCGCGTGGCACGCATGGGGTCAGGCGGACGGCACGGGCTGGCTCAATCGCTGTTCCAGGTAGGCGGCAACGCGGGCACGGCGATCGGGCCGCTGCTGGCAGTGTTTATCGTAGTGCCACACGGCCAAGGCAGCATTGCCTGGTTCTCGTTGGCGGCGTTGCTGGCGATGGCGGTGCTTACCTGGGTTGGCATGTGGTACCGGCGGCTACAGACCGCCCAAGGCAAACGGGCCGGCGCGCGGGGGACCGCCCACGGGCTGAGCCCACGCAAGGTCGCGTTGTCGGTAAGCATCTTGGTCGCGCTGTTGTTCACCAAGTTCTTCTATGTCTCGAGCTTTTCGACGTTCTACACCTTCTACCTCATCAGCAAGTTCCACGTGTCCGTACAGAGCGCACAAGTGCATCTGTTCATCTTCCTGGCCGCGTTCGCCATCGGCGTGCTCGGCGGCGGCCCAATCGGTGACCGGGTCGGGCGACGCTACGTGATCTGGTTCTCGATCCTGGGTGTTCTTCCGTTCACGCTCATGCTGCCGTTCGCCAACCTGTTCTGGACGGGCGTGCTGAGCGCGGTGATCGGCCTGATCCTCGCCTCCGCCTCCTCCGCGATTCTGGTCTATGCGCAGGAGTTGATCCCAGGACGGGTCGGGCTAGTGTCCGGGTTGTTCTTCGGGCTGGCGTTCGGCATGGGCGGCTTGGGCGCCGCCGTACTGGGATGGCTGGCGGACGCGACCAGCATCGACTTCGTCTATCGCGTGTGCGCGTTCCTGCCGGCGCTGGGCATCATCGCGGCGTTGCTGCCTCGGCTGAGCCACGATCAGGCGGTCCGCGCCTGACGGCCACGACAGCGCTCACCTCGGTCAGTTGACGATCTGGGCGACGCCGCCGTGACCCAAGGCCTGAGCGCCGAGAGTGACGGCAGCGGCCGGGACACCGGCCACCGTCAGGCTCGATGTAATGGCGCGGGCGCGGGCGAGTGCCAACGGCAAGGCGGCGGTTTGCGAGGAGGAATCGGTCGCGGACGCATCGCCGAAACCGGTCACGGCAACGTTCCTGGCACCACGCGTCTTGGCAAGCTGGGCGATGGCCGCGGCGGTGTCGGGCGGCAGGACCGCCGACCCCGGCTCGAACGCGATACTTACAGGTCCGCCCGGCACCAGCGGCGCAACGGCGGCGACCGGCGTCGGTGGTTTCGGCGCGGGAGGCGCTGGCGCCGTGGTTGCCGCGACGCCGGCGAGCCTGGGTGGTGGTGGTGGTGCGCCGGGAATGGCGGGCATGGGCTGGGTAGCCGCGGATTGAGCCGGCGGCACTGCGCCACTCGAGGGAATGGAAGCGGCGGGCACGGCCTGATCGACTTTACCCACCGACGCGCGACGCGGGGAGGTGATCGTGCTTGGTGGGGCCGCTGGGGCGACCACCGGGGCGGCTGAGGCCGCCTGCAACGTGGCGCCCGACGTGTCGTCGGAGTCGGCTGCCTGCGCGGCGGTCGTTCGCTTCGGCGGCACGGCGGGTGGCGGAACCGTGCCGATCGATGATTGAGCGGCGGTGTATCTGGCGTTCGCGCGGTCGGCGACGAGGCCGCTCAAAATGCTGCTACGACTGGCGACGTCGGCCGGCGGTGGTCGTTTTGGGACCGATCCGATATCCGGATAAGGCGCATCCGCCTCGGGCGGCGGCGGACGGACATCGGCGATCGGGCCGGCCTGCAACCCGTGCCACCAGTCGACCGGATTGAGCGAGGTGCCGGACGAGCATCCGGCCAGGAGTACGGTCAGGAACAGTGACGCGATGCCGGCATGATCGGCCGGCGCCGGTCGCGCTTGAACAGGAGGGACGCGACCTGTAACACCCTTCCAATCATCAATCGACATAACTCGGACCCGCTCCCGGCAGACGCTTACGTTCATTCAATGGGTGTAGCGTGAGCGGGAACCGACGGAAAGGAAACTGACATGACGGCCATCGACAAATCCGCCGTCCTCCCCGGGACATCTGCCGGTAAGGCGCATCCTACCCCGACTGCGCCCGCCGTCGAAGTCGCGATACCGGATGCCAGCGAGATCGGCCGTTCGATGTCCGACATCGCCGAACGCTCTCAGCGCATCGTCGGCGAGTGGCTGAAGCGCCAGGCGCAGGACGGGCCCGGCAGCCCCGATCCGTTCAACATCGGCAGCGCCTTCATGGAGATGACCGCCCGGCTGATGGCCAATCCCGCCAAGCTGCTTCAAGCGCAGATGGGCTTCTGGCAGGATTACATGTCGCTGTGGCAAAACACCGCCCGCCGCATGTTCGGCGTGCAATCCAATCCCGTGATCGAAACAGACCCGAAGGATCGCCGCTTCAAGGACGATGCCTGGAAAGAGGGCGACGTGTTCGACTTCATCAAGCAGTCCTACCTGCTATCGGCCCGCTACGTGACCGACGTGGTGACGCATGTGGATGGCCTGGACACGCCGACGGCCCAGAAGGTGGATTTCTACTCGCGCCAGTTCGTCGACGCGATGAGCCCCAGCAACTTCCTGATGACCAACCCCGAAGTGCTCCGCAAGACCGTCGAGACGCGCGGTGAGAACCTCATCAAAGGCCTTAACAACCTGCTGAGCGACCTGGAGCGCGGCAAGGGCCGGCTCAGCATCAAGATGACGGACACCGACGCCTTCCGCATCGGCGAGAATATCGCAATCTCGCCGGGTAAGGTCGTCTTTCAGAACGACCTGATGCAGTTGATCCAGTACGACCCGACCACGGAAAAGGTGCTGAAGCGCCCGCTGCTGATCGTGCCCCCTTGGATCAACAAGTTCTACATCCTCGACCTGCGGCCGAAGAACAGCCTGGTCCGTTGGGCGACCGCGCAAGGCCATACCGTGTTCATGGTAAGCTGGGTCAATCCCGACGCGCGCCTGTCCGAGAAGAATTTCGAGGACTACATGCGCGAAGGCTATCTCGACGCGCTGACCGCGATCGAGGCCGCCACCGGCGAACGCGAGGTGAACGCGATCGGCTACTGCCTGGGCGGCACGCTGCTGGGTTCGACGTTGGCCTATATGAAGGCCACGGGCGACGACCGCATCAAGTCCGCGACGTTCCTGGTGACCATGATGGATTTCCGCGAGAGCGGGGAGCTGAAGGTGTTCATCGACGAGGAGCAACTGAAGGCGCTCGAGGAAAAGATGGAGAAGCGCGGCTATCTCGAAGGCAGCGAAATGGCGACGACATTCAACATGCTGCGCGCCAACGACCTGATCTGGTCTTTCGTGGT
>JANXXW010000545.1 GCA_025350425.1 Rhodospirillales bacterium | reverse complement strand
GCGGCCGAACGCGCGCTCATCCCCGCCTTCGTCTACCTGTTCCAACTGCTGTATCCCTTCGCGGCGGTGAACGATCCGCGCAAGCCGACCGCCGCCGCCGCCGGGGGTACCGTGCTGATTCGCCGCGCGGCGCTCGATCGGATCGGCGGCATCGCCGCGATCTCGGGCGCGCTGATCGACGACGTGGCGCTCGCGCGTGCGGTCAAGGTCGATGGCCCGATCTGGCTCGGCCATAGCGGTCTCGCCCGCTCCATCCGCCCCTACCCGGCGGCGCGTGACATCTGGCGGATGGTGACCCGGTCCGCCTACGTGCAGCTCCGCTGCTCGCCCTGGCTGTTGGGGGGCACCATCGCGGGCATGGCACTGGTGTTCCTCGCCGCCCCCACCACCGCCCTGTTCGGCCATGGCGGCGCGCGCGTCGTGGGCCTGCTCGCCTGGGCCATCATTGCGGCCACCTTCCTGCCCACCCTGCGCAGATTTCGCCTCTCGCCGCTCTGGGCGCCCGCGCTGCCCGCCATTGCCGTGTTCTACATGGCCGCCACCGTCGGCTCCGCCTGGCACCATCATTTCGGCGGTGGGGTACAATGGAAGGCGCGCGCCTACCAGGACGGCCGCGCATGAGCGCCGCGCTGGAGAATGTCGAAAACTGGTCTGGCAAAGGCCGCGCCGACGAGAACTTCCCGGTTGGCTCGGCCCTCGTCAGCGCCCGCCTCCGCCCGGAGATCCACGCCTTCTATGCCTTCGCCCGCAACGCCGACGACATCGCCGACAGCCCCGATCTCGCATCGCAGGACAAACTCGACCGCCTCGACATCATGGAAGCCGTGCTGATGGGCCGCCGCCAGGATGCGTCCCCCAGCGCCACCGGCCTGCGCGCCAGCCTTGCCCGCACCGGCGTCACCGACCGCCACGCGCGCGACCTGATGGTCGCGTTCCGCCAGGACGCCACCAAGACGCGCTACGAAACCTGGGACGAACTGGTCGAATATTGCCGCTACTCCGCGATGCCCGTGGGGCGCCACGTGCTCGACCTCCACGGTGAGCCCGAAGCCACCCACGTTCCCTCGGACGGGCTATGCGCGTCGCTCCAGGTGCTGAACCACCTGCAGGACGGCTCCAAGGACCTCGCGGCGCTGGACCGCTGCTATCTGCCGCAGGACATGCTGCGCCAGCATGGCGCCGTCACCGCTGAACTGGCGGGCACCGCCGAGACGCCCGGCCTGCGCGCCGTGTTCGCCACCATGCTGGACCGTTGCGACGCCTGGAACGCCGCCGCCACCGATCTGCCGCGCGGCACGCGAGACCGGCGGCTTCGGCTGGAAACGGCGGTGATCCTGGGCCTCGCCCGCCGCCTCGCGCGCCGCCTGCGGCACGGCGATCCGGTGGCCGGCCGCGTCAAGCTGAGCAAGATCGACGCCGCTTCGAGCATCCTTGCCGCCCTTCGGTTCGCGCCATGACCGCTCTGGATGCGTCCCAGGCGGACCTCGACGCGGTCGTGGCCATCGTCCGCGCCGCCGGCACCAGCTTCTATCGCGGCATGGCCATCCTGCCGCCCGCCCGACGCCACGCCATGTACGGCGTCTACGCCTTCTGCCGCATCGTCGACGACATCGCCGACGACGACGGCCCGTTTGACGCCAAGGCCCCGCGCCTGGACGAATGGCGCGCCCGCGTGGCCCGGCTGTATGCCGGACAGGCCGACGACGCCGTCACGCGCGTGCTGCTACGCGCCATTGCCGCCTTCGCGTTGCGCGAGGCCGATTTCCTAGCGGTTATCGACGGCATGGCGATGGACGCGCAAACCGTCATCGTCGCCCCCGATCTCGCCGTCCTCGACCTGTATTGCGATCGTGTGGCCGCCGCCGTCGGCCGGTTGTCCGTGCGCGCGTTCGGCGACGCCTCGGCCCAGGCTGACATCGTCGCCTACCATCTCGGCCGCGCGCTCCAGCTGACCAACATCCTGCGCGACGTCCACGAGGATGCCGGGCGGGACCGACTGTATCTGCCCCGCGAATACCTCGCCGCCGCCGGCGTCCCGCTGGACCCCCATGCGGCCCTCGCAAGCCCCGGCCTGAAATCCGTATGCGCGCGGGTGGCTGCCCTCGCGCATACCCACTTCCGCGACGCCACTGCTGCCATGGCGCGCTGCGATCCCGCTGCCATGCGACCCGCCCGCCTCATGGGCGCCACCTACGCCGCGATCCTGATGCGGCTTGAACGGCGCGGCTGGGACCGGCTGGATGTGCCGGCCAAGGTGCCGAAATGGCACAAACTTCTGATCGCATTGCGTTACACGGTACTTTCGCCGCGTCATGCGTTCACCTCGACATGAACATCCATGTCATTGGCGCGGGCCTCGCTGGCCTTGCCGCCGC
>JANXXW010000529.1 GCA_025350425.1 Rhodospirillales bacterium | reverse complement strand
GCCACGAACCCCGCTTGACGAGGCCGGTCGTGTCGCGCACGAAATCCTGCGGCGTTTCCCCCTGGAGCTGTCTGGGCCCGAGTGACGCCACTGGAGACGAGCATGCAGCGCTACAAGATCGCCACCATCGCCGGCGACGGCATCGGCACCGAGGTCGTGCCGGAAGGCATCCGCGTGCTCGAAGCCGCCGGCCGCAAATTCGGCGTCGAGTTCGCCTGGGACGAACTGCCCTGGAGTTGCGACTACTACCTCAAGCACGGCCGCATGATGCCTGAGGACGGCCTGGACCAGATCCGGCACCACGATGCGATCTTCCTTGGCGCGGTCGGTTTCCCCACCGTGCCCGATCACGTCTCGCTGTGGGGTCTGCTGATCGCGCTTCGGCGTGGCTTCCAGCAATATGCCAACATCCGGCCGATCCGCCTCATGCCCGGGATAGAATCCCCGTTGCGCGGGCGGGAGGCGGGCGACATCGACTTCATCGTGGTGCGCGAGAACAACGAGGGCGAATACTCCTCTCTCGGCGGCCGGAGCTTCGAGGGCACCGACCAGGAATTCGTGTTGCAGACCGCAGTGTTTACCCGGCGCGGCGTGGACCGCATTCTACGCTTCGCGTTCGAACTGGCCCGTACCCGCGCCGGGAAGCACGTCACTTCAGCCACGAAGTCCAACGGCATCTCAATCTCGATGCCCTACTGGGACGAACGTTTCGCCGCGATGGGCGCCAGCTACCCCGACATCCGCGCGGACCAGTACCACATCGATATCCTGGCGGCCCATTTTGTCCGTTTCCCGGACCGCTTCGACGTGGTGGTCGGATCCAACCTGTTCGGCGATATCCTGTCCGACCTCGGCCCCGCCTGCACCGGCACCATCGCCATCGCGCCCTCGGCAAATCTCAACCCAGAACGCGAATACCCATCGATGTTCGAGCCGGTCCATGGCTCAGCCCCTGATATCGCCGGCCAGAACATCGCCAATCCGATCGGGCAGATCTGGTCAGGCGCGATGATGCTGGAGCATCTCGGCCACAAGGACGCCGGGGATGCCGTGGTGCGTGCCATTGAGACCGTACTTCGCGATGGCCCGCGCACCCGCGACATCGGGGGCACGGCGACCACGCAGGAGATGGGCAAGGCAATCGCCGAGGCGGTTTGATCGGCGCCTGATCTGCCGCTCCTATCGCCTCATTGCGAGCCGCTCTCGGCGGCGCGGCAAACCGGAGAGTGCGCACCGACCGTGCCGCTCTCTGGATCGCCACGACGCCAAGGCGCGTCTCGCGATGGTTACGCCGCTGCCTTGTTGAGGTAGTCGGCATAGCCGAACAGCCCAACTTGGCCGCCCGTGTGCAGGAACACGACGTTCTCGTCTTTCCCGAACTGCTTTTTGCGGATCAGGTCGATCAATCCCGCCATGCCCTTCCCGGAATATACCGGGTCGAGGAAGATGCCCTCGTGCCGCGCCAGCAGCATCACCGCTTCCGCCATGCCCTCGGTCGGGATGCCGTAGCCCTCGCCCACGTAGTCGCAGTTGGCTTCCACCGCCTCGCGTCGAATGCCGCCCTTTAGCCCGATCTTCTCGGCCACGGCCTCGGCCAACTTGTAGACGTTGGCTTCCTGCTTGTCCTTGGGGTTACGCACGCCGATGCCAAGCACGCGGATGCCGGAGTTGAGTGCTTCCAGCCCCGCCACGAGCCCGGCTTGGGTGCCGGCGCTGCCCGTTGCGTGGACCAGGCGGTCGATCCGCAATCCCATCTCGTTGGCCTGCGCCATCAGCTCCAGCGCCACATGGGCATAGCCGAGCGCGCCTACCGCGTTGGACCCTCCGCCGGGGATCACGTAAGGCGTCTCGCCCTGCGACTTCAACCGCTCGCCGACCGCCTCGATCGCTGCCTGCATGTCGGTCCCAGCAGGGCGATACTCGATGTTGATGCCCATCAGGTGATCGAACAGGACGTTGCCGCCTTGCAGGTAGTCGGGATCGTTGGTGGCGATCCGATGCTCCAGCAGCGCGGTGCATTTCAGCGCCATCTTGGCGGCGACGGCGGCGGTCTGGCGCACGTGGTTGGACTGGACGGCGCCCTGGGTCACGATGTGGGTGGCTCCCAGCTGGACCGCCTCACCCATAAGGTATTCGAGCTTACGGACCTTGTTGCCGCCGGTTGCGATCCCGGTGCAGTCGTCGCGCTTGATCCAGAGCTGCGGTCCGCCGAGCAGCTTGGTCAGGTTCGGCATGTGCTCGAGCGGCGTCGGTGCATGGCAGAGTTTCACGCGGGGGAAGCGGGCGAGATGCATGTTGAACGTGTCCTGCGGCATGGATTATGAGCCAAGGCGTTGTTTCACTCTGGCGAGCGCAAATCAATCCCGCGTTGCCTGACCTTGCGCCCGTTGCCGGGCGAGCCAACTCCGCCCACATTAGTCAACAACTAATACCCAGGCGTGCGATCCGAATGTTTGCGGACGAACGTCGAGAAAGGGCTGCCCTTATGTTCATCCACAGACGACGCGGTTGGGAAATCCCCGAGAGCCTAGTGACTCCGGAGCACGTGATGCGCGCCCCGCGTCCGAAGCTCCAGATTGTTGGGCGTCGCACCTTATTTGCCGCAAGCGGAGCCGCTGTCGCGGCGGCGTTGCTTCCAGGCATCGCACATGCCCAGTTCGGCGGCCTGTTCGGCGGTGGCGCGCCTGCGGTTCCGCCAAAGGAGCTGAAGCCGTTGGTCGCGCCGCGCAACGCGCGTTACGACGGTGGCCGTCCGATGACCCCGGAACATGATGCCACGACTTACAACAACTACTATGAGTTCAGCGAAGGGAAGACCCTGTATCAGCAGGCCCAGGCGTTGCCGCTGGACCCCTGGTCGATCAAGATCACCGGCATGGTCAAGCAGCCGCGCACGATCCCTCTGGAGGACCTGCTCAAGCAGGCGAAGCTGGAGGAGAGGGTTTATCGTCATCGCTGCGTCGAGCGTTGGGCCATGACGG
>JANXXW010000482.1 GCA_025350425.1 Rhodospirillales bacterium | reverse complement strand
GCGAACACGTCCATCAACGCCTCGACCGCCGACGCCTCGGTCTCGGCATCGGGTGGAAGCAGGTCTCGCAGGCCCGCCGGCAGCAGCGCAGGGTTCGGAGGAAGATCGTCGGTCATGGCGTTCCGCGTGTGGCACGCAGCTATAGCACCCGTGGCCGGCGACGTTAACCCAGGCGACCTGAACCCGAGTTAACGTCGCCGCAACCGCTACCTCGACGCGAACTGGGTCTTGCCGAACATCACCTCGCGCTCGGCCTCGGTGATCTGCCCCTGCCGCCGGCTCTCGGACAGCACCTCCACCCCGCGCAGCACCGCCGGCCGCGCCGCGATCTCGTCATGCCAGCGCTTTACCGACGGATATTCCGCGAGATCGATGCCCCGCTTGTCGGCATTGCGGATCCACGGGAAGGTCGCGATGTCGGCGATGGAGTAGTCGTCACCCGCGAGATAGGCGGCCTGCGACAGCCGCTTGCTCAGCACCAGGTGCAAGCGCTTCACCTCGTTCGAGTAGCGCTCGATGGCGTACGGCAGCTTCTCCGGCGCGTAGGTGGCGAAGTGGTTGTACTGCCCAAACATCGGTCCCACGCCACCCATCTGGAACATGAGCCATTGCAGGCAGGTGTAGCGCTCGATCGGATCGGTCGGCATCAGCCGCCCAGTCTTTTCGGCCAGGTAGATCAGGATGGCGCCACTCTCGAACAACTCGATGCGCTTGCCCCCCGGCCCGTCGGGATCGACGATTGCGGGGATGCGGTGGTTGGGCGTCAGCGCCAGGAACTCCGGCTTGAACTGGTCGCCAGCGCCAATGTCCACCGGGATCACCGTGTACGGCAGCCCCAACTCTTCCAGCGCGATATGAACTTTGTGTCCGTTCGGAGTGGGCCAGGTCCAGGCTTCGATCATCGTGCGAGCTCCTTTTGTGTTCGCGGCATGTGGGATGCCAGACGGCGGGATGGAAGCGTCACGCGTTGCCCGAGAGGTAATTGAGCGCCGCCTGCACCCCGCCCGGCCGATGTGGCACACCAGCCGCCCGCAACCCCATCTCGACGCCGCCCAGCGTGCCGATCAGCTGGAGGTCGCCGAAGTCGCCGAGGTGGCCGATGCGGAACACGCGGTCCTTCAGGATGCCCAGCCCGTTGCCGAGGCTCATGTTGTACTTGTCCAGGATGGTCGCCCGCAGCGCGTCGGCACTATGGCCCTCGGGCAGGCGCACCGCCGTCAACGCCGAGGAGTAATGCCTGGGGTCGGCGCATTGTATCTCCAGGCCCCAGGCCCGCACCGCCCGCCGGGTTGCCTCGGCGAAGCGGTCGTGCCGGGCAAACACGTTTTCCAGCCCCTCCTCAAGCAGCATCCTGGTGGCGGTATCGAGGCCATACAGCAGGTTGGTGCCCGGCGTGTAGGGGAAAAACCCGGTCTCGTTTGCCGCCAGCATCGGTCGCCAGTCCCAGTAGCTGCGCGGCATTTTCGACACTGCGCACGCTGCCAGCGCCTTGGCGCTGATCGCGTTGAACGATAGTCCCGGTGGCAGCATCAGCCCCTTCTGCGAGCCCGCGACGGTCACATCCACGCCCCATGCGTCATGCCGGTAGTCAATGCTTCCGAGCGACGAGATGGTGTCAACCAGCAGCAGCGCCGGATGCCCCGTTGCATCCATCGCCGCCCGAACCTCGTCGATCCGGCTCGTACACCCCGTGGAGGTCTCGTTATGGACCACGCAAACGGCGCGAATACGGTGCGCCTTGTCGCGCGCCAGCGCCGCCCCGATCGCCTCGACATCGGCCCCCCGGCGCCAATCGGTTTCGATGAACTCAGGCTTCAGCTGCAGCCGCTCCGCCATCTCGTTCCAAAGCGTGGCGAACCACCCGGTGCGGCACATCAGCACGGTGTCGCCGGGCGAGAGCGTGTTGGCGAGCGCCGCCTCCCACGCGCCGGTGCCCGAGGCGGGATACACGATCACGGGTCCCTCGGTTTGGAACACACGGCGCAAATTGGCCAGGATCTCTAGGCCCATGGCGCCGAAATCCGGACCGCGATGGTCCATGGTCGGATGGTCCATGGCCCGCAACACGCGATCCGGCACGTTGGTGGGTCCGGGGATTTGCAGGAAATGCCGGCCGGGCCGGTGGTGGGGGTCGTAATATGCCATTGGAGTCCTCCGCTGGAACCAGAATGCCGCTGCGGGGGCGTGTTGCCAATCGACGCAACGCGCATACCGGTCCAAAACACATGACGCCTCGGATTACACAGCAGCGAGACAAGCCATGGCCGACCAGCCCCCCTTCGAGCTTTTTGCCTTCTGGCGCACCTCCGCAGCCTATCGCGTGCGGGTGGCGCTCAACCTCAAGGGCCTCGTGGCGCACGAGCGCATCATCGACCTTGACGCGGGCGAGCAGCGCGGCACGGAGTTCCTCAAAATCAACCCCATGGGTGCGATCCCGGCTCTCGTGACACCCGGCCACCCGCCGCTGACGCAATCGCTCGCGATCCTGGAGTTCCTCGACGAGACGACGCCGACGCCGCCCCTGCTGCCGAATGAGCCGTATGGCCGCGCCAGAGTCCGGGCACTCGCGGCGATGCTGGCCGGGGACACGCATCCGCTCATCACCCCGCGCGTGAAACGTTACCTCACCACCTCCGCCGGCTTCGACGACGCGGCGTGGCGGGCCTGGCAGGTCCAGTGGTTCAGCACCGGCCTGCTCGCCGTCGAGCAGCGTCTCGCGAGCGAGGCCGATACCGGCGCCTACTGCCACGGCGATACCGTGGGGCTCGCCGACATCTGCCTGGCCAGCATTCTCGCTGTCATGCGCGTGTTCAAGATTACGGTGGCGGGCACCCCGACCATTGACCGCATCGTGGCGCTGTGCGGCCAGCATGAGGCTTTCGCAAAAGCCGAGCCGTCTCGGCAGGAAGGCGCTCCGAAAAGTTGATCCCACTCAGGACGGAGCTTGCATGGCCAACCCTCAAAACAGCTTCGGCCGGTACGAGTTGATGACCACCGACAAAGCGGCGGCGACAGAGTTCTGCAGCGGCGTGATCGGCTGGAACATGGATCGCCCCTACCGGGCCGCGTGGCCGACGTGACGGAAGTTATCCACTCCGGTCTCGCCGCCAGGCTCCGGCGCGCGATCGGCGGCGAGGTGATGTTCACACCCGCCGATCGCGGCCGGTATGCGACCGACGCCTCCATCTACCAGATGCAGCCGATTGGCGTGATCGTCCCCCGTACCATCGACGACGTGATCGCCGCCATCTCCATAGCGCGTGAAGCGGGCATCCCGGTTCTCGCGCGTGGTGGCGGCACCAGCCAGTGTGGCCAGACCGTCAACCGCGCGCTGGTGGTCGACTGCTCCAAACATCTGCGCGAGATCGTTGCCATCGACCCCGTCGCGCGCACGGCCCGCGTACAGCCCGGCGTGGTACTCGGCCACCTCAACGCGGCACTCAAGCCGCACGGGTTGTTCTTCCCGGTCGATCCCTCGACCCATTCCCGCTGCACCATCGGCGGCATGGCGGCGAATAATTCCTGCGGCACGAAATCTATCCGCTACGGCCTCATGGCCGACAACGTCACAGCCATCGACGCGATCCTGGCCGACGGCACGCGGCATGAGTTCGGCGCACTCCCCGACAATCCTGGCACCGACATGCCGGCCCGCATGGCCGGGCTGGTTCAAACGTTACGAGCGCTCGGCGCCACTGAGGCGGACGAAATCGCCGCCCGCTTCCCCAAACAGCTTCGCCGGGTCGGCGGCTACAACATCGACGCCCTCACGCCGGCCGCCTGTGCGGCAGGCCGCGGGAACCTCGCGCGCCTGCTGGTCGGGTCGGAGGGCACCCTCGCCTTCTCGGCTACGATCGAACTGACGCTGCAGCCGATCAAGCCGCGCAAGGTGCTTGGCATCTGCCAGTTCCCGACCTTCCGGGCAGCCATGGCTGCAACCCAACTTCTCGTGACGCTCGACCCGGAGGCCGTCGAACTCGTGGATCGCACCATGATCGACCTTGGCCGCGCCATCCCAATCTACCGCGCCACCATCAACCGCATGGTCCAGGGTATGCCCGACAGCCTGCTGATCGTGGAGTTCCACGGCGACGCCGACACGCCGTTGCAGGCCAAGCTGCGCGACCTCGATGCCATGATGGCTGATCTGGGTTTTCCAGGCGCGGTCGTGCGGGCCGAGGACCCGGCGTTCCAGGCCGACATCGCCGAGGTACGCGAGGCCGGGCTCAACATCATGATGTCGATGAAGGGCGACGCAAAGCCGGTGTCGTTTATCGAGGACTGCGCTGTGCCGCTCGAAGACCTTGCCGAATACACCGAGCGCCTCAACGACGTGTTCGCCCGCCACGGCAGCAAAGGCACATGGTACGCGCACGCCTCCGTCGGCTGCCTGCATGTGCGCCCGGTGCTGAACATGAAGGACGGCACCGATGTCAGCACCATGCGCGCCGTCGCGGAGGAATGCTTCGCCCTGGTGCGCGAGTACAAGGGCAGCCATAGCGGGGAACACGGCGACGGCATTGTTCGCAGCGAGTTCCACGAACAGATGTTCGGCCCGCGCATCACCGCCGCCTTCACCCGCGTGAAGGACGCGTTCGACCCCACCGGCCTGCTCAACCCCAATCGCATCGTCCGCGCGCCTCGCATGGATGACCGCACGCTGTTCCGCTACGGCCCCGATTACGCGGCGGACAAGGCGTTCGTGCCCAAGCTCGATTGGTCCGTCCATCCCGGCCCGCTCGGCGGGATGCTTGGCGCAGTCGAGATGTGCAACAACAACGGCACCTGCCGCAAATTCGACGCGGGCGTCATGTGCCCGAGCTACCGCATTACCCGCGACGAGGAACACCTCACGCGCGGACGCGCCAACACTCTCCGCCTCGCCCTCACCGGCCAACTCGGCCCCGATGCCATGGCCGGCCCGGCGCTCGCCGACGCCATGAAGCTTTGCGTCTCCTGTAAGGCATGCCGCCGGGAATGCCCGACCGGCGTGGACATGGCCCGCATGAAGATCGAGGTGCTGGCCGCCCAAGCCGATCGCCATGGCCTGTCGTCGCGCGACCGCGCGGTGGCTGAGCTCCCGCGCTACGCCCGACTCGCCTCGCGCGCGCCACGCCTGTTCAATTTCGTGCAGCGAGCTTTGGCCCCTCGGCTCGGTTTCGCCCGCGCCTTGCCGCAATGGGACCGCGCGCCATTCGATGACCGCGAAGCCGATACCGGCCGGCCCGATGTGCTGCTGTTTGCCGACACCTTCAACCGCTACTTCGAGCCGGAAAACCTACGCGCTACCCTTCGCGTCCTGCACGCCGCGGGGCGTCGGGTCGGCGTACCGCAAGTAACCGGACGTCCCATCTGCTGTGGACGCACCTATCTCGCCACCGGCCAGATCGATCGCGCCCGCGCCGAGGCGCGCCGCACGATCAAGGCATTGGCCGGAGACCTGCCGGTAATCGGCCTGGAACCCTCGTGCCTCCTCACGCTGCGCGACGAGTTCGCCGCCTTGCTCCCGGGTGTGGAGGCAAACCAATTGGCCGACCGTGCCATGCTGCTGAGCGAGTATCTCGACCGCTCGGGTGCCAAACTCAATCTTCGCTCCATTCCCGGCACCGCGCACGTCCACGGCCACTGCCACCAGAAAAGCTTTGGTGCCCTCCCCGCCGCCCTCGCCACGCTGCGGCAGGTACCGGACCTTGCGGTGCGTCCGATTTCCTCCTCCTGCTGCGGCATGGCTGGTGCATTCGGGTATCAGGCCGAAGCGCAAGACGCCTCCATCGCAATGGCCGAAGCGGCTCTGCTACCTGCGGTCCGCGCGGCAGATCCAGCCGACATCGTGGTCGCCGACGGCACGTCGTGCCGGCACCAGATCCGCGACCTAGCGGGCCGTGAGGCTTGGCATTCCGTTCGCGTATTAGACCGTGCACTGATCTGAGAAAAGCTGTCTGCGTACCGCTTCTATCATTGCATGTTCTATCATTGCATAATTTACACGTAAGGCTACCCTTCGTGCGTTTGTCCGCAAAATTTGGGGTAGTCCATGCCAATAACGCCACCTAATTTTCCCGCTGTGCTCACCAGAGCGAACTGGGACAAGAACAAAGGTATCCTTGCGAAGATGGCAGGGTTTACTGGAATGGGCGAAGCGCTGGCCACCCTCGATACGCAGTACAAGAAGGTGGATTGGACTTCCTACGACATGGAGAAACTGTTCTCAGGCAAGGACGATAAACTTACTTTGCCGAGCCTTAAGTCGGCGATCGAAAAAGCGGTCGCAGATGTCAAAAGTGGCGAATGCGGGAAGCTCCGTCTGCAGGCATTCAAGGTCCGGGACCTTGCCGATAAGACGCAGAAGGACTTCAAAAATAACAAGCTGATACCGAAATCGTCAGGAGACCTGTGCGGCAGCATATCCAAGGCCGCCGATCAACTTGGCGTTGCCGCCAACCCTAATACAATGAGCAGCGAGATCATCGCGACCGGAAAACTCTTGACGAGGAAGTTCGAATTCACAGTAGAGATAATTGGAAAGAACTACGGGACTCACTTGGCTAAACTAGGGGCCGCGCTTCTTGAATTGAAAAAAAATATTTCCTACGACTTGTGGAAAGGTGCTGAGATCATGACGCTTGCCAGGAATTTGAATCAGCAGATTGGCAACGTCGAAAACCTTGCCAACCGAGGCTATGACGTCGGCATGAATCCGTCTGCTTGTACCGCCTTGTTTAAGAAGATCAGTCCTTATGCCGCGGCAAGTGTCCCGTTTGCAAAAACCGACTCAGAAACTGTGCAGAAGCACCACTTGGAAGAGTTGGTGAATCTCCTGAAGGAAGCAAAAGCGCTTAAATAGCCGTCGCTGCACAGCACCTTCGCACACGCGATCTCGCGCCACGTGGCGCGAGATGTCTGAGTGCTACCCACCCCATGCTGCAAACATCCCAATTGTGGCCAGTGCCGATAATGCCAAGCGCGAACACCGTGAATGCAAAACGCCCGGCGACGGACAGCATGGCGAAGCTTGCGATATACAGCAGCGTCGGCGCATCGATCAGCAACTTCAGCGCCGCCACTATGTCGCCGATGTCTGCGCCGATGTTGATGGTGTTGGCGACGACCAGCGATGCGACGAGCGAATACAGCATCCATTTCGGGAAATGCCGCCTGAGGTTACCGGCCAGGCCTTCGCCGGTCACCCGGCCGATCTCCGCGGCGATCTGCTGGATCGCGCACATCAGCGGGTAACTAAAGATCAACGTCCATCCAAGTCCGTAACCGAATTGCGCGCCGACCTGCGAATGGGTGGCGATACCGCTCGGATCGTCGTCGGAGGCCCCTGAAATGAGGCCCGGCCCCATGATCTGGATCAACCGCGGGCGCGGCGGCCGCTTTGGCGTGCGGCGAAGCCAGCGGTGGAGGCACGATTGTCCCGGTCATCCTGCCTCACAGCGCGGCAACGAACCAAAGCCATCGTCGCCGCACTTTGAGTGCTCGGTTCGCGTCCGGCTCGCTACACCGGTCAGCTCTTGTTCGGCGCGGCCTGGAGCTGCTCGGTCGCGCGCTTCTCGCGCATCATGCGGGCAAAGCCACGAATATCGTCCACCGTGACGAAGCCTTTCCGATCCTTGTCCATCGCCTCGAAGTTGCGGTCCACGTAGGACCAGTAGGAAGCGCGTGCCTGTGGCCTGGTCAGGTGCCCGTCCTTGCTCGAGTTGGCATCGGCGAAGCGCTCGGGCAGCGGAACGTTGGGCTGCTCGAGCCGGTTCGCTGTCGGACGCGGCGCGGTCGTCGCGGGCGCCTGGGCAAGTGCCGGAAACGCGAGCAGCGCGAAGATTGCGGTTCGGAGAAGAAGTCGCATCGATTGAAGCTCCTGCTGGAAAGGAGCCTCAAACCTATCCCCGCCGCATCAATACCGGCGTCCAGCGCGGGTAATCCGTCGTCGCGCAGTCCGTCAGTTCGAACGGACACGGCGAATTACCGCAATCGCCTCCTCGATCTGCCCGGCGGTCACGTCCAGGTGGGTGCAGGCCCGGCCTCGATATTCGCCCATGGTCGAGAAACTGACACCCTCGGCTCGCGCCCGTGCGGCCAGCGCATCGGCCGTCATGCCGGTTGCGCGCGTGTCGAAATACACGAGGTTGGTCTCCGGCTCCTCCACCACGATGCCCTCGATCTGCGCCAATCCCCGGGCCAGAACGCGAGCGTTCACATGATCCTCCGCCAGCCGTTCCACGTTGTGATCAAGCGCGTACAGGCACCCCGCCGCGCTGAGCCCGCCTTGCCGCAGGGAGCCGCCAAGCCGCTGCTTCCAGCGCCAGGCCTGCCCGATGAATTCCTCCGTGCCGCACAGCACGGCACCCAGCCCGGCGCCGAGACCCTTGGTGAAATCGAGCCACACGCTGTCCCAGCCCGCAACCATCTCGGCCGGGCTCACGCCCGAGGCGACGGTCGCGTTCATCAACCGTGCGCCGTCCATGTGGGTGGCCATGCCATGCGCGTGCGCCCATCCCGACACCGCCTGTAACGCTTCCAGCGGCCAGACGGCACCGCCGCCAAGGTTCGAGGTCTGTTCGATTTCTACCAGCACCTGCGGCGGCGCATAGCGCGAGCGCGGCCGCAACTGGGCATCGAGTGCCGCCACATCGAACATGCCGCGCGCGCCGCTCATGCCGGTAATCTGGGCGCCTGTCAGAGCGGCCACACCGCTGCCCTCGCTGGTCAGGATATGCGACGTCTCGTGCGCCAGAATCTCGTCGCCAGGGCGGCAATG
>JANXXW010000461.1 GCA_025350425.1 Rhodospirillales bacterium | reverse complement strand
GCGGCGGCCAGCGCGCGCAGGATGGCGACCTGCCCGCCGGTCGCGATATCGAGCGCCACGCCACCGGGAATGACGGCATCCATCATCAGGCGGTGGGAGAAGGCCAGGGCACATGCGGCCAGCACGGCCTCGCGATGCAGGAAGCAACGCGCCGGCAGGTAGGCGAACGAGGCATCGCCGACGATGGCGCCGCAATCGCCGATGTGGTTGGCAATGCGCTCCAACTCGCCCATCACGCCCCGCAACGCGACCGCGCGGGGTGGTGCTGGAGTGTTGACGGCGGCCTCGGCGGCATGGGCGAAGGCGATGGAATGCGCCACGGTGGTGTCGCCGGACAGGCGGGCCGCGAACCGGGCCGCCGCGCGGGGAGTTTTGCCGCGCATCAGTTGCAGCGTGCCCTTGTGGGCATAGCCAAGACGGACTTCCAGCCGCACCACGGTTTCGCCCGCTACGGAGAAGTGGAAATGGCCAGGCTCGATGATGCCGGCATGGACCGGGCCGACCGGGATCAGGCTGAGGTCGTCGCCCTCGGCTTCGAGGAAATCGGGAGGTGCCGCGGCACCCGAACGCGGGATCGGGCGGGGCGAAAGCGGGGCGGTGTTGGACCACTGGCCGTGGTCCAGCCAGGGGCGTGGAACGGGGGCGTCCTCAGGCTGGTGGCCCCAAAGGTCGTGGATCATACGCTCGAACCAGGCGGCGGCGGGGCGGTGCGCCGCGAGCGAGGGGTAGCGGGCGGCAACCACAGGGACGGAGGCGGGGATGAATTGGGCGGCGGCCTCGTCATGGAACAAAGCATGAACTTGGATGGTGTCGGCCCACAGGGCCAGTAAGGCGAGGGTGGGCTCGCCCGGAAGCGCCGCCACGAG
Source organism: Rhodospirillales bacterium (assembly GCA_025350425.1). Lineage (GTDB taxonomy): Bacteria > Pseudomonadota > Alphaproteobacteria > Acetobacterales > Acetobacteraceae > JANXTF01. The sequence goes on along the minus strand of JANXXW010000461.1, from coordinate 4,237 downwards.
AGCGCGCCATTCGTCGGGGGTCAGGACATGGCGCGCCCAGGGTTGGCAGGCCTCGGTGGGGGCGGCGCGGAGCAGGTCCGACGCGGTCATCGCGCCACCTCGGCGATGGCCGCGAACCAAGCGGTGACGCTCTCGGGCATGGCGAGGCCGAGCAGCAGCACCAGAGCGAGGTGAAGCCAGGCGGGGACGAGGGCGGTCCAGTGTACGGCGGGTCCGGGATTTGGGGTTTCGGGTCCGGTGCAGAGCGTGATGAGGCGGGTGATCAAGGCCCAGCCCCCGATGACCAGGCCGAGGCCGAGCAGGATGGCGAGATAGGGCTGGAGCCGGACGGTTTCGGCCATGACCAGGAACTCGCTGGTGAACAGGCCGAAGGGCGGGATGCCCGCGACCGCGACGATGCCGGCGGCAAGCGTGAGGCCGAGCGGAACGTTTCGCGACAGCAGGCCGCTGATGTCGGTGAAGCGCTGGCCGCCCTTCAACTGCGCGGCGCGGCCCACGCACTGGAACACCGCCGCCTTGGCCAGCGTGTGCAGCGTGAGGTGCAGGATGGCGGCAAAGGTGGCGCCGACCCCGCCCAGGCCGAGCGCGAAGGCGGCGACGCCGGTCTGCTCGACGGTGGAGAAGGCGAAAAACCGCTTCACGTCGCGGCGGCGCCACAAGCTGAGCGACGCCAGCAGGATGGAGACGAGGCCGAGCGCCATGAGCGGCGGGCCGGGAGAGATCGCCTCCGGATTGCCTACCAACAGGCCGCGCAGCCGAAGGATCAGGACCAGGGCCACGCCAGGAATGGAGCCGGCTAATACGGCGGAAACAGGGGTTGGACCTTCGGCGTGGGCGTCGGGCATCCAGGCGTGCAGCGGTGCCAGGGCGGCCTTGGTGCCGTATCCCAGCAGGAGGAACACGAAGGCGAGGTTGAGCAGGGTGCCATGCATCTGCGGCCCGGCTGTGGCCAGCGAGGTCCAGGTCATGGTCGGCAGGCCTGGTCCGAGGATGGGGGTGGCGGCCAGCGCCAGAACGATGGTTCCGAACAGCGCGAGCGCGATGCCGACGCCACAGAGGATGAAGAACTTCCAGGATGCCTCGACCGCCTCGGCGGTGCGGCTGAGCCCTACAACGATGACCGCCGAGATGGTTGCGGCCTCCAAGGCGACCCAGGCGACGCCGAGGTTGTTGGACAACAGGGCGAGCAGCATGGAGCCGAGAAAGGCCTGGAACAGCGCGTGGTACTGGCGCAGGTGCCACGGGTCGAGCCGGCCGGCAGTGGCTTCGGTGCGGATGTAGCCGAGGCTGAACCAGGCGGTGGTGAAGCCCACGAAGGCCGTGAGTATCGCCATGTGCGCCGACAGGGGATCGACCAGCAGCAACGCGCCCACCGTCTGCTGCCAGGGCAGGCGGAAGGAGAGCAGCGCCGTACCCGCGGCCGAGGCGAGGTTGATCCAGCCGGCCTGCCGGTGGTCGCGCACGAAGGCGAGGCAGATGGCCGTGGCCAGGGGCAGGAGGATAACCCAGGCGGGAGGCGTGAGCAGTTCAGTCAGCATGCCGCTCCCTCTGCCTTGAGGGGACAGGGGAAACTGCCTCGCGGCTCATAATTGGGTGCGCCCGACGACATCAAGGTGACTCAAATCCAGGCTGTCGAAGCGTTCGCGGATGCGGAAGAAGAAGACGCCGAACACGATGGCGGCGAGCAGGATCAGGAAGGCGACCGCGATCTCGACCAGCAGCGGCAGGCCGGTGATGCCGATGGCGGCGAGGATGAGCCCGTTCTCCAATGACATGAAGCCGATCACCTGGGTCAGCGCGCTGCGGCGGGTAATCATCATCAGCAGGCCGAGCAGCACGACCGACAGCGCCAAGGCGAGATCCTCGCGGCTGAGCGTTTGGGATTGCGCGGTGGTCGGCAGCACCACGAGGACGGCGAGGGCCACGAAGGCGACCCCCAGCACCATGGAGGGAAACACGCCAAGGGCCGTTTCCACCGCGCGGTGCAGCTTCAACTGGCGGACGATGCGGTGCAGCGCGACCGGGATGGCGATGCCTTTTGCGGCAAGGGTGATGATTGCGGTCACATACAGTTCGGTGGCGCCCTGCGAATAGCCCTGCCAGAGCGCCGCAGCGGTCAGCGTCATCGCCTGGAGGGCGTAGATGTTGATGACTGACATCAGGCGGCGCTGGTACAGCAGCGCGAAGGACAGCACGAGAACGATGCCGCCGAGCAGGTGCGAGAGGTCGTAGGCGAGGGTGTGGGTCACGCGAGGCCCAAAGTCATGCGAAACCCTGGCTTACGAATAGGAATATCGCTGCCAGCAGCCCAAGCAGCACGGCGACGCCGAGGAATTCGGGCACTCGGAAGATCCGCATCTTGGCAATGCTGCTCTCGAACAGCGCGAGCGCCCCGGCCAGCGCCAGCACGATCAGCGCCCAGGCGGTGAGGCCCGACAGCCAAGCGAGCGGGTACTCGGCCGAGCCGATGGCGAACGGAGCGAAGATGGTGCCGATGAGGGTGAACCACACCAAAAGCTTGAGCCAGGACGCCATTTCCAGCAGGGCCAGGTGGCGCCCGGAATACTCCAGCGTCATCGCCTCGTGCACCATGGTGAGCTCGAGGTGGGTGGCGGGGTTGTCCACCGGGATGCGGGCGTTCTCCGCGATGGCGATGGCGAAGATGGCCAACATGGCGAGGCCGAGCGAGACGCGCAAACCGACCGAGCTGTCGCGCAGCAGCGTGGCAATGGCGTCGAGGTTGGTGGTGCCGGCGATCAGCGAGAGGGTCAGCACGACCAGCAGAAGGGCGGGCTCGGCGAAGGTGCCGAAGGTCATTTCCCGGCTGGCGCCAAGGCCGCCGAACGGCGTGCCGATATCCATGGCCGCGAGCGCCAGGACGCAGCGGGCGAGGGCGAACAGGCCGCCGATCACCAGGAGGTCCGACATCGGTGCCGTGGTCATGCCCAGGGTGAAGGACGGCACCAGGGCGGCGGCGGCGGCGATGGCGGCGAAATGGACCGTGGGGGCGGCACGAAAAAGCCAGGTGGCGTTCTCGGCAATGACCGGCTGCTTGCGGACCAGGCGGATGAGGTCCCGGACCGGCTGGAGGATTGGCGGCCCAGCCCGGCCCATCAGGCGGGCCTCGGCTTTTCGCAGCAGCCCGATCAGCAGCGGCGCTGCGGCCAGCATGAGCGCCATGTGCAGCAATTCGGCGATCAGGGCGAACAGGGCGGTCATAGCTGCTGGACGATGGCCACGACGGCGAGGAACAGCAACAGGGTCGCCACCATCACAGTGAGGGTGCGGCGAACGGTGAGGAACTGCATCCGGTCGGCACGGTCGCTCACGGCCGCGCGGATGCGGGCCACGGGGTCGAACAGGAAGGCGCGCGCCGGGTCGTGCTGGGTGGTGGTGAAGCGCGCGGGGCGCGGGTCGGCCAAGCCGGGCATATCGGCGCGATCGTGCGCGCCGAGCAGCGAGGTGGCGAGGATGCGGCGCAATGGCTGGGCGAAACTGGCGGCGCTCGCTTGCGTGAGTGGGTCTCCGAACGGCAGCCAGACCGGGGCCGCGCCGAAACCGGAATCCCACGCCGGGCCGGTGCGATGGCCGGGGACGGCATGGCTTTTCAGCACCAGGAAGACGGCGGCAGCAATCAGGGCGAGCAGCACGGCGATGGCGGGCGCGGCATAGCCGGGGCCGGTGGCTTGTGGCGAGATGACGAGGCCGGCGGCGCGGACCGGGAGATCGACCGCCGACGTCAAGGCGCGGAGCGCCGGGCCGGCGAAGCCCAGGAACACGCCGGGGAACAACCCGATAACTCCAACAACGGCGGCAAGGCCCATCATCGCGGCGCGGGCGAGCGGCGTCACCTCGTTCGCGGCTGCGGTCCGGGGCGTGCGGGGACGGCCCAGGAAGGCGGTGCCGATCAGCCGCACGGCGGCGGACGCCGCGAGGCCCACCGCCAGCGCCATCAGCGCGATGACGATACAGATCAGCGTTTGGAACCAAAGGCCGCCGATCCGGGGTGCGGCGATCGCTGCCTGAAACAGCGTCCATTCTCCCGCGAAGCCGGCGGTCAGCGGCAGGCCGGCGAGGGATGCCGCACCGACCAGGGCGGCGGCGGCGGTGAACGGCATCCGGTCGATCAGGCCGCCGAGATGCGAGAACAGCCGCGTGCCGGTCTCGTGCTGGGCGGCTCCGGCGACCAGGAACAGCAGGCCCTTGAAGGTGCCGTGCGCCATGACGTGCAGCAGCG
>JANXXW010000444.1 GCA_025350425.1 Rhodospirillales bacterium | reverse complement strand
GCCACGACCGAACCCGCGCAATAGCAGAAGCAGGCAACGAGCACCCCCGTGGCGCCCAGCAACTCTGCCCCGGCGAGATGTCCGGCCAGCGCCTTCGGGCCGAACAGCAGAAGCAGCCCGGCCAAGCCGAGCGCGATGGCGCGTGCCTGTTTCCAGGTGAACCGTTCCTGTCTCGAGCCGACGCTAAAGCCGAGAAGAGCCACCGGGGTAACGCCGGAGGTGATCACTGCACCGAGCCCGCTGCCGATCTGGCGCAGGCCGTATTGCTGGATCGAGGCGTTCAGCGCGATCATCAGCAGTGCCACCAGCCCGAGGCGCCACAGCAGCCGGATCGGCACCCGGACCGGCAATCCCTTCCACCATCGCCACCCAAGCAACAGCATCCCCGCCATGGTCCAGCGCGTACCGGAGAAGAAACCGGGCGGCACCGCGGTGATGCCCGCCTTCATGGCGAGCCAGGTGGTGCCCCATACGAGGCACAGGAATGCGAACATCAACCGCAGCCTGACCGCCGGCGGTGGCGCAAATCGAGTGAGCGCCATTGAGGCTTTGCTTCCGTCCCCGTGTCCCGCTCGCGACCCTAGCCGTTCTCGAATCAGATAGCGAAACTGATCGGCTCCGTCATGGGTCGCCGCAACCCTGCGGCGGCGGCGCGACGCAGCAGATCCTCGAGCGTGGTCGCGGCCAACCGCAACGACACTGCCTCGTCCAATTCCTGCCACATCGGCTCGATCACCTTGTCTTGTAAGGCGCCACTTGGCCCCTCGCCTGCTTCTGCTTCCCCAGCGACGCCCACGATGTCAGCAAGCGAAATGTCGCGGCGAGAGCGGCCAAGCCGGTAGCCGCCGCGCGGCCCGCGCACGCTCTCGAGCAATCCCGCACGCGAAAGCGACTGGAGCAGCGGCTCCATGCCACGTCGCGCGAGGCCCAGCCGTCCCGAGAGGTCGGCGGCACTCACGGTGGCCGCACGGCCGGCATGGAACGCGACATCGAGCATGATGGCGACTGCGAGCATGGCACGGTCGCGTCTTAACAGCATCGGCACACGCGTTCCCCCTAACCACAATCCTTCGCCGTGGTATAACCGATCATGGCCGAACATCTCCAGCCCTTCGTTCGGGGCCGCATCTACGACAGCGTGCTAGGCACCGTTGGCGCCACGCCGCTAGTACGCCTGCCACGCTTGACGGCGGAGGACGGGCTTGTCGCTGACCTCACCTTGAAGCTGGAGTTCTTCAATCCGCTCGGCTCGATAAAGGACCGCATCGGCCTTGCGATGATCGAGGACGCGGAACGGCGCGGCGTGATTGTGCCCGGACGCTCTGTGCTGATCGAGCCAACGTCCGGCAATACCGGCATCGGGCTTGCGTTTGTCGCGGTATCCAAAGGCTACCGCCTGATCGTCACCATGCCGGAAGGAGCCTCGATCGAGCGCCGGCAATTGCTGCGTCTGATGGGCATCGAACTGCGGTTAACGCCTGCGCTGAAAGGCATGGCCGGCGCCATCGCCCTCGCGGAGGAAATCATCGCCTCGACGCCGCACGCCTGGATGCCGCACCAATTCGATAACCCCGCGAACCCCGCAATCCACGAGACGACCACGGCTGAGGAAATTTGGCTCGATACCGCGGGCCGGGTGGATATCGTGGTGGGTGGCGCCGGCACTGGCGGCACGCTGACTGGAATCGCGCGCGCACTGAAACCTCGTCGTCCTGGGATGCGCGTAATAGCCGTCGAGCCGTCTGAAAGTGCCGTGCTGTCCGGCGACGAACCCGGACCGCATGGCATTCAGGGCATCGGCCCCGGCTTTCATCCGGCGGTGCTGGACATGAGCCTGATTGATGACGTGATCCGGGTATCCGAACGTGAGGCGATCGCGGCGGCGCAACGCTGCGCGCGGACCGACGGCATTCCCATCGGCATATCCTCCGGTGCCGCACTCCATGCGGCTCTTGGACTGGCTCGGCTGCCCGAAAATGCGGGCATGTTGATCGTGGCGATCGCGCCGTCCTGCGCCGAACGCTATTTCTCAACCGCGCTCTTCGCCGGATTATAAATGTTTGGAGACTATCAAGATGCGCCACCTGATCTGGCCGGCTGTCATGTTCGCGATTGTCCCATTCATCCACACCGCCGAGGCACAATCGAGCAACCGGCTTGGACCTGGGCCAAGTTTAACGCGGCGTGTCCCTGAACTGCCCCCTGTGGCTTCCGGCATATCATGGCCCCGTCTTGATGCCGGCGCGATCTTCTGTCGCACGCAGGAGGATTTGCGGCGGCGCGGCGAACTCATGGCAAAGCGCGGGTCTGGCGCGGTCACCCCGCCCGGCCCCGCGCCAGACTGCCGGGTGATCACGGCGACAGTCGCGGTCGATGTTGTAGACCGTCCGCTTTCGTCAGCCACCCAAGTCCGCCTTAAATCTAAAACCGCCCTGGATGTGGCCGACAATCAAGGTGGCGAAACGGGATGGACGGATACGTGGCTCCCGGAGAAGGCGCCGCGTTGAGCCGACGCCAGCGTCCTAAATCTGAATGCACTGCGCCTACGAAGGCGTCTCGCCTCATGCAGATTTAACGATATGATTTTTTGAATGCCCTTTCATCGCAAGTAGTTATTGCAGATGATTACTCATCGGCAACTTCGTTGTACTTTAATTTGAACTTTTATCCCTAACCCCTTAATTTAAGACAATTAAGCGGTAACGCTCCTGAATTTGTCGTCGGCGTGGGCTCCCGGCTAGGTTGTGCGTCTCCACAGCAACGATTTGTTCAGCAATTGTATTTTTAACAACGATTGATTAACGTGAGCGCCGTAATTTAAAACTGCTTTAATACATCGTCACGCGTGCTTACCAGATCGTTGGCGAATAGTCCTTTGGGTATCGTGAGTTTCGGGGGCAAGGAGCGCAATATGAGTGCGGCGACGAACGATCGATCCCTCGAGGACGGGCGTGTATGGGCTGACGACCTCCCGTCGCACACCCCGCTCTGGCATGCGCTTCCTTCCTCCCGCCGTTTGTTGCGGTTCATGCGGGTTGGCTAGTCCGTGTCGGCGGCGATGGTGGCAGTTGGAACAATCGCTGGGTATGCGATAGGGCTGGGCGGCATCGCACGGGTTTCGGCCAATATCACCGCGACGGCCCTCGTCGTTGGATCGAGTATCGCCGTCGCAGCTTTCCTTTATGCCGGCGTGCATTTTTCGCTGTTACGTAGTTTCGCCAAGGCGTTACGACAGCTCAACGAGCAGAACCGGCGTTTCGACGTGATGCTCAACAACATGTCCCAGGGTGTCTGCTTTTTCGACAAACAGCAGAACCTGATCCTTGCCAACCGCCGATACGCCGAAATCTATGGTCTCCCGCTGAGCTCCATCACGCCCGGTACCAGCCTGGACGCCATCGTTGCCGCGCGATTCGACGCCAACACGGCGCCGAACATGTCGGAAGAAGAATACTTCAATTTGCGCGCGCGGGCGGAGGGATTGAACGGGCCAAGCGACACGATGGTGGAGTTGTGCAACGGTTTGGTGATCTCCATTCACCATCGCTCGATGGCGCATGGCGGCTGGGTGGCGACTCACGAGGACATCACGGAGCGGCGGCTGGCCGAGGAGCAGATGGTATTCATGGCCCGCCATGATCCATTGACCGGACTGCCGAACCGCCAGCGCTTTCACGAGTGCATGATCGACGCCACCGCCACACAGCAGGAGGGGGAACATGTCGCTGTCTTGTGCCTCGACCTCGACCGGTTCAAGGCTGTCAACGACACGTTCGGCCATCCGATCGGAGACGCGCTGCTATGCGCCGTCGCCGACCGGTTGAGTGGCTGCATCCGCAAGCAGGACCTAGTCGTGCGGCTTGGCGGAGACGAGTTCGCGATCGTGCAGGTGGCAGCCGAACAGCCATTAAGGGCCAGGGCGCTGGCCCATAGGATCATCGACGTGCTGGGACAGCCATTCGACCTTGGCGAAAACCAGGTCGTGATCGGCGTCAGCATCGGCATCGCATTGGGGCAGGTCGGGGCGGACGCCGACCTTCTACTGAAGAACGCGGACCTTGCGTTGTACCGGGCCAAGGCTGACGGGCGCGGGAATTGCTGCATATTCCGGCCCGAACTGCGCGAGGTCATGCATACGCGTAGCGCGATGGAGGCGGACCTCCGCATCGCATTGGCCGAACAACAGTTCGAGCTGTTCTACCAGCCGTTGCTGGACGCCGAAACCGAGACCATCCGCAGTGTCGAGGCGTTGCTGCGGTGGCGCCATCCCGTGCGCGGACTGGTCTCCCCGATCGAGTTCATCCCACTCGCCGAGGAGATCGGCCTTATCGTGCCTCTTGGGGAATGGGTTCTTAACCAGGCGTGCCAGCAAGCAATGTCCTGGCCACAGTCGATCAAGGTCGCGGTGAACCTCTCGGCAGTGCAATTCAGAAGCGACCTCGTGGCCGCCACCCGCGACGCTCTCAAATTATCGGGGCTGGAGCCAAGCAGGTTGGAATTGGAAATCACGGAGTCTGTCCTGCTGCAAAACAGCGAGGCGACGCTGATAACCTTGCATGAGCTGCGGGAGTTAGGAGTGCGGTTCGGCTTGGACGATTTTGGGACCGGTTACTCGTCACTGAGCTATCTCCGCAGTTTTCCGTTCGACAAGATGAAGATCGACAAGTCGTTCGTGCGCGACCTTGGACAGGAGCGCGATTCCTTGGCGATCATCCGGGCAGCCATCTATCTGGCCCGCGAACTCGGGATCAGCGTGACAGCCGAAGGAGTCGAAACGGTGGAGCAGTTCGCGCAACTCAAGGCCGAAGGTTGCAGCGAAGTACAGGGGTTTCTGTTCAGCGCACCGGTGCCCGCGCCGGAATTGGGGCGGCTGTTCCCTGTAAGTGTGTCCTACGTGCCAAACGCCGTTATCACGCCTCCAAAATCCGGCAGACGCCAGGACTTGCGTAGCCTGGACACGTATCCCTACGACCATGCGACAAAACCGCCTGATACTCAGGTCGCCTAACAACACCGGAGATGCTTCACGCGCGCCTCGGGGCACCAATTACATGAGCGACGCTCGTCAGATTGCTTCGCGGCCCCATGTGCGCTGTGATGGAAAATAACTTCGAAGCCACCCGCGCCTCCGGCTTGTCCCGCCTCGCCGCCTTTGCGCCTCATGCGGGACGCGACTACAGCAACAACCGCAATACCGACCCTGGGCCAGGCGGCGGGCGCACAACCTCCGTGCTCTCCCCCTATCTTCGCCGTCGCCTGATCGTTGAGCATGAGGCGGTCGCCTGGGCCGACCGCGCCCATGGCCAACAGACGGCCGAGAAATATGTCCAGGAAGTATTTTGGCGCACGTATTTCAAAGGCCACCTCGAAACACGTCCGTTCCTGTGGACTGACTATCAACGCCTCGCCGCCGAGGGTCACGCCCAGATGCGGACCAACGCCGGCCTGCGACTTGCCTACGAGCAGGCCACCACCGGTCGCACCGGCATCGAGTGCCTTGATGACTGGGCTCTCGAATTGACGACCGAGAACTGGCTGCACAACCACACCCGCATGTGGTTCGCGTCGATCTGGATCTTCACCCTGCGTCTACCCTGGGCACTCGGTGCCGATTTCTTCATGCGACACCTGCTGGACGGCGACCCTGCCAGCAATACGCTGTCCTGGCGCTGGGTCGCTGGCCTGCACACGCGTGGAAAGCATTACGTCGCCCGTGCGGAAAATATTCGTCGCTACACCGATGGACGTTACAATCCTGCCAAGCTGGATGAAGATCCGATGCCTCTGGATGAGCCGCCAGTAGCGGGGCCTGTGTCAATCAAGCCTGCGGACAAGCTACCCAAGGGTGACGCTGCGCTGTTGCTTCACCTGGACGATCTCTACCCGGAAAGTCTCCCACTCGGCTCCGCCAAGATTACGCGCATCGGCGGCTTGTTGGCCCATGCCGATGGCGCCGTGGAACGCGTGCGCCAGTTTGACCGCGATGCTATGGCGGATGCGCTCTCACGGGCGTCGGCGCATTTTGGTTGCGAGGCAGCTCTGGTCGCGCCGGGCTGGTCAGCAGACTTGCCGGTTGTTGCCGCCTACGCCCCAGTCGGCCCATCGGCCTCGGCGCTCCCCAAAGTTGCCGGTGTCTGCCGGGACTGGGACACCGAAACATGGCCACATTCGAAAAACGGCTTCTTCAAGGTGAAGACGGCCATACCGCGCATTCTCGCAAGACACCCGGAATGGCTCTCGGGCGACTAGGACTCCGCCGCCCGCTCAGTCGCCTGCCGATCGCTTGTCGGTACGCCCTTGGGCTCGTTGTCTCCAGCTGGCGTTTTGTTCGCTTCTTCTATTTCGCGCGACTTCTTGGTGCCGTCAACGGGTGTGTGTGAGGGCGGATCACTGGCTGGGAACGTGCCTTCCAACGCGTCGTCCAATTGATCCTCGGTCTTACGGTCGGGCATCGCCTGATCTCCTGTTCCAGTGGCCAGAACGCTATACAGGCGGGTGAGTTCTAAAAAGCCGCCCGCAGCGCCGCCCATACCCGCTCCGGCGTCGCGGGCATATCCAGCGCCGTTACGCCCCGTACGGCCATCGCATCCATCAACGCGTTCATCACAGCTGGCGCCGCACCCGCCGCACCCG
>JANXXW010000369.1 GCA_025350425.1 Rhodospirillales bacterium | reverse complement strand
CTTCATCGGGCTGCCGGTGCTGACCGTGCCGTTGCAGAACGTCGAAGACGTGCTGCCGATCGGCGTGCAGTTGATTGGAGCACCTTGGCAGGAGGCGAAGTTGTTCCAGGCAGCGGCGTTGCTGGAACGGAGCGGACTATGCTCGGCGCCGATCGCGCCGGAGTTCACGCAATGACCGAGATCAACCTGCCGCACGTGGTCGCCGAGGTGGACGCGGCATTCCGGCGCTACGAGACGGCGCTGGTCGCCAATGACGCCGCCACCTTGTCGGAACTGTTCTGGGACAGCCCGCACACCATCCGGTACGGCTTGGCGGAGAACCTTCACGGAGCGGACGAAATCCGCGCCTTCCGCAACGCCCGTCCAGGTGGTGACCTGTCGCGCGATCTGGCGCGCACCACCATCACCACTTATGGCCACGATTTCGCGACCGCGAGCACGCTTTATCGGCGGCGCGAGAGCGGCAAAACTGGCCGGCAGATGCAGACATGGCTCCGTACGCCGCACGGCTGGCGCGTGGTGGCGGCGCATGTTTCGTTCGTCGATTACGACTTCCCCGAATGATAGCGGTCGATTGGGGCACCAGCAGCTTCCGGGCGTTCCGGCTGGATGCGGCGGGCGGTGTGCTGGACCGCACGAGTTCGGCCCTGGGCATACTGCACGTGCCGCACGGCGACTTTGCGGCGGTGCTGCGGAACCAGGTGGGCGGCTGGCTGGCGGCGGGTGAAAGCGAGATTCTGCTCTGTGGCATGGTTGGAAGCCGGCAGGGCTGGGTCGAGGCGCCATACCTTCCCTGCCCGGCCGGGCCGTCTGAGATCGTGGCGGCCCTGGTGACCGTGCCGTTCGAGAATGCCCGCGTGCGGCTGGTTCCAGGGCTCTCGGACGCGGACGAATCTGGTGTGCCCGAGGTGATGCGGGGCGAAGAGACGCAACTGCTCGGCGTGATGGAAACCGACGGACTTGCCTGCCTGCCCGGCAGCCACTCCAAATGGGCAAAGATCGAGGGCGGGCGGATCGTGTCGTTCCGCACGTATTTGAGCGGCGAGGCATTCTCCGCTTTGCGTGCCGGCACCATCCTGGGACGCATGATGATCGATGCGCCATCGGATCACGGCGCGTTCGCCGAGGGTGTCGCGCGGTCGGGCGCGTCGGGCCATGTGCTGCACCATCTGTTCGGCGTGCGGACGCGCGGGCTGTTCGGCACGCTGGCCGATACGGCGAGCGCTTCCTACCTCTCTGGCCTGCTGATCGGGCATGAGATACGGGCAGCGCTTCCGGCCGGCGGGCGGGTTTGCCTGATCGGCGCCGCGTCGTTGACGGCGCTTTACGCGACGGCCATTTCCGCCTGTGGCGGGACGGCCGAAATCATGGACGAGGATGCCGCCGCACGCGGCCTGGCGCGGATCGCGGGAGTGGGTTGATGGAATTGGGCGAATGGCTGAAGCGCTGCCCGCTGGTGGCGATCCTGCGCGGGGTGCGTCCCGACGAGGTTGAAGCCGTCGGGGACGCGCTGGCGGCGGCGGGTATCGCCATCGTCGAGGTGCCGCTGAACTCGCCCGAGCCGCTGGACAGCATCGCGCGGCTGGTGCGGCGTTTCGGCGAGCGGCTACTGATCGGCGCGGGCACGGTGATGTCGGCGGCCCAAGTGGACGAGATTGCAGCGGCGGGCGGGCGCCTGATCGTTACGCCGCACGCCGATCCGGCAGTGACGCGGGCCGCCAAGGCGCGCGGGATGCTGGCGTGTCCGGGTTTCTTCACGCCCGCCGAGGCGTTCGCGCTGCTGGCGGCGGGGGCGGACGGGCTGAAGCTGTTTCCAGCCGAGGGCGCGAGCCCGGCGATGCTGCGCTCGATGCGGGCGGTACTGCCCAAGGACACGCTGGTCCTTCCGGTCGGCGGGATCGAGGCCGCCAACATGGCCGCCTGGCGGGCGGCGGGTGCTGCTGGTTTTGGGATCGGGTCGTCAATCTATCGGCCGGGAGACACGGCGGAGGTAGTGCGCGGGAAGGCGGACGCGCTGGTGCGGGCGCTAGCCTGACCCGCTCGCACCTGTTTGGATAACCCAGCGCCAAGCCGCGATGAGGCTGTCCTGCCGGTGCATCGCCAACGCATCGCTCGTAGCTTCCGCGTCGTAACCCGACAGGAACGAGGCGTGGTCGCGTCGTCCCCGTAGGATCGCCAGACCGCCAATCGGCGGCTCGCATGGCCAATGCGTTACGGGCTACGACAATCGTTTGGTCAGCGCCTCGTTCACCAGCGCCGGGTTGCCCTTGCCAGCCATCGCCTTCATCACCTGGCCCACGAAGAAGCCAAACAGCTTGTCCTTGCCGCTGTGGAATTGCGCCAGCTTGTCGGGGTTGGCGGCAAGCACCTGATCCACGGCCGCGTCGATAGCGCCGGTGTCGGTGACCTGTTTCAGTCCCTTGCGCTCAACGATCGCCGACGCGGTTTCGCCAGTAGTGACCATTTCCTCCAGAACCTCCTTGGCGATCCGGCCGTTGATGGTGCTGTCGGCCATGAGGTCCAGCAATTCGCCTAAATCGGCGGCTGAGACCGGCGAGTTACCGATGTCGCGACCGGTGCGGTTCAAGGCCGCGAAGAAATCGCCCATCATCCAGTTCGCGGCCAGCTTGGCGTCGCGGCCGGTCGCTACGGTTTCGTAGAAATCGGCGGTCGCCTGCTCGGCCACCAACACCCCGGCATCGTAGACCGGCAATCCGAACTGCTGGATGAACCGCGCCTTCTTGGCATCCGGCAACTCGGGCAGTTCAGCGCGCAATCCCGCCACCCAATCCTCGTCCAGCACGAGCGGTAGCAGGTCGGGGTCTGGGAAGTAGCGGTAGTCGTGCGCGTCTTCCTTCGAGCGCATGGAGCGGGTGATGCCTCTCGCAACGTCGAATAGCCGCGTTTCTTGCTGGACCGTGTCGCCGTCTTCCCACACGCCGATCTGGCGTTTTGCCTCAGCCTCGATCGCCAGCATGACGTAGCGCACGGAGTTCACGTTTTTGATCTCGCAGCGCGTGCGGAACGGCTCGCCGTGGTGCCGCACGGAGACGTTCACGTCGGCACGCATTGAACCTTCCTCCATGTTGCCGTCGCAGGTGCCGAGATAGCGCAGGATCGTGCGGAGTTTTCGCAAATACGCGCCCGCTTCCTCAGGACTGCGAAGGTCGGGTTCGCTGACGATCTCCATCAGGGCCACGCCACAGCGGTTCAGGTCGATATAGGATTTCGTCGGACTCTGGTCGTGCAGGCTTTTCCCAGCGTCCTGTTCGAGATGCAGCCGGGTCACTCCGATGGGCTTGCTGGTCCCATCGGCCAACTCGATCTCGGAGCGGAACGTGATCGCATCACGCATCTGGTCGTG
>JANXXW010000368.1 GCA_025350425.1 Rhodospirillales bacterium | reverse complement strand
CACGCCATTGTGGGCGGCGACGAGGGGGAGGAATACGCCCGCCAAAGCCGCGACTTCGCCGAAGCCTGGGGCGGCACGTGGGAAAGCGTGCCCGGCGCCAACCACCTGACCGTCATCGCGCCTCTGGCCGACCCCCAATCCACCCTCGTGCGCCGCGCCCTCGCGCTGCTCGGGTTATGAACCGCATCCTGATTGCCGGCGCAGGCGTCGGCGGCCTCACGCTGGCGCTGTCGCTGCACGAACGCGGCATCCCTTGCGCCGTGTTCGAGCAAGCAAGCGAGGTGCGCCCGCTCGGCGTCGGCATCAACACCCTGCCCCATGCCATCAAGGAACTTGCCGATCTCGGCCTGCTCCCGGCACTCGACGCGGTGGGCATCCGCACGCATGAGCTGATCTACGTGAATCGCTTCGGCCAGGAGGTATGGCGCGAGAAGCGCGGCCTGCACGCCGGCCACGCAGTGCCGCAATTCTCGATCCATCGCGGGCAGTTGCAGGCATTGCTGTGGCAGGCCGCGATGGAGCGCCTGCCGCCGGGAACGCTCCATACGGGATGCCGGCTCGACGGGTTCTCGCAAGACGACGGGAGCGTCACCGCGACGTTCATGGACCGTGCCGGCCAGGTGGTCGCCACCGAGCGTGGCACGGCGCTGGTCGCCGCCGATGGCATCCACTCCGCCGCCCGCCATATCCTGCACCCCGACGATCCCGGCATACGCTGGCAGGGCATCATGATGTGGCGCGGCGCCATCCCGTGGCCGGCCTTCCTCGACGGCGACAGCATGGTGATCGCCGGGGACATGGCCGAGAAGCTGGTGCTGTATCCGATCGGGCGCGCCGAAGATGGAATGCGCCTGACCAACTGGGTGATCTGCGTCCGCACCGGCGACGGCAGCGCCCCGCCGCCGCGCGAGGACTGGAGCAGGCTCGGTTCGCTCGACACGATCCTGCCTTCTGTGCGGCGGTTCCAGATGCCGATGATTGATCTCGAAGCCTTAGTGCGTGCCACGCCCGAGTTCTATGAATACCCCATGTGCGACCGCGACCCGCTGCTCTGGTGGACGCAGGGCCGCGTGACGCTGCTGGGCGACGCAGCCCACCCGATGTACCCCGTGGGCTCCAACGGGGCGTCACAAGCAATTCTCGATGCAAGACTCTTGGCCCGGCTGTTGGACGAGATGCCGGCGGCGACGGATGCTCTGGCGGCTTACGAAGCGGACCGGCTGCCCAAGACGAGAGAGATCGTACGATTGAACCGTATGGGCGGACCGGAACGTGTGGTGGATGTGGTATCGGCGCTGGCACCGGATGGATTTGCGCGGCTGGAGGACGTGATCAGCCGCGAGGAACTGGCAGTGATCGCGGGCGGCTACGCGACGACGGCGGGGTTCGCGAAGGTTTGAGAAGGTTTCGGCAGGTTTGAGAAAACTGGCCGGCATCACCCCGGCGGCGGCAGAAACTCCACCTCGCACGTCGCCGAAAGTCGCACCACTTCGGCCGTGTCCGTCAACCCGTCCAGCTTGCTGAACAACTCGTGCAGCTTGCGCGCCGGAGACACCCAGAAAAACGACTTCACCAGCCCGCTTCCCGCATTGGCATATCCATGCGGCATACCCATCGGCATCCGTGCCAGACCGCCCTGTTTCAGCACATGGTGCTGGCCGTCCAGCGTCAGTTCCATCTCGCCGTCGAGCACGTAGATGAACTCGTCCTGTGTGGGGTGGATGTGCGGTGGCACGAAGGTACCGGCCTCGCCGTGGACCTCGAAGGCGAAGGACGAGTCGCAACTCGATTTCATGTAGTAGGTCTGGCCGAGGATCTCCCAGACCGTGCCACCGTCGCCCGCGCTCGGGGGCGTGATGCCGGCGTTCAACAAGCTCATGTTCGTCTCCTATAAATGAAGGTAGCGTTCACGTTCCGGGGCCGCGGTCAGTTCGGCGGAGGAACCGGACCAGACCGTGACGCCCTTGTCCAGAATGACGTGACGGTCCGCGATCCGCATCAGGGCGTTCAGCGTCTTGTCGATCAGCAGGATCGCCAGCCCCGCCGCCTTGAGGCGTTCGATGCAGGACCAGATTTCGGCACGGATTAGCGGGGCCAGTCCCTCTGTCGCCTCGTCAAGGATGAGCAGACGGGGATTGGTGGCCAGTGCCCGGCCGATTGCCAGCATCTGCTGTTCGCCGCCCGATAGCTGGCGGCCGAGGTGGCGGCGACGCTCGCGCAGACGCGGGAACAGATCGTACACGGCCTCCGTCGTCCAGGCGCCAGGCCGTCCGGTAGCGATCAGGTTCTCGGCTACCGTCAGCGTCGGGAACACCTGCCGTCCCTCAGGCACGAGGCCGATGCCGCGTTGGGCGATGCGGAACGGGGGCTGGCCGGCGATGTCGTGGCCGTCGAGGCGCAGGCTACCGGCGCGGGACGGCAGCAGACCCATGATGGTGCGGACGGTGGTGGTCTTGCCCATGCCGTTGCGGCCGAGCAGTGCCACCACCTCACCGGCGGCGACGCTCAGCGACACGTCGAACAGGATACGGGTTTCGCCGTAGCCGCCTTGCACGCCGGACAATTCCAGCATCAGAAATCCTCGCCGAGATAGGCGGCGCGCACCGCAACGTCCTCGCGGATCGTTTCGGGAGGGCCGTGCGCGATCACGCGCCCCTCGGCCAGCACGGTGATCTCATCGGCCAGCTGGAACACCGCGTCCATGTCGTGCTCCACCAGCACGATCGCGCAAACCGCGCGCAACGAGGCGAGCAGCGTGATCAGGCGCGCCGTCTCCTCCGGACCCGCGCCGGCCAGCGGCTCG
This sequence comes from Rhodospirillales bacterium, assembly GCA_025350425.1. Classification (GTDB taxonomy): domain Bacteria; phylum Pseudomonadota; class Alphaproteobacteria; order Acetobacterales; family Acetobacteraceae; genus JANXTF01. The sequence goes on along the minus strand of JANXXW010000368.1, from coordinate 522 downwards.
TCCAGCAGCATCACGCGGGGCTGGGCCGCCAGCGCCATTGCCAGTTCGAGCTGGCGTTTCTCGCCATGGCTCAACACGCCGGCAATAACATGCTGGCGCTGTGCCAGGCCGACGCGGTCCAGAACCGCCAGCGCCGGCCGGTTTATCTTTGCCTCGCCGCTGGCCGCGCGGAAGAAGCGGAAGCAGGAGCCGGCGTGAGCCTGCACGGCCAGCGCCACGTTCTCCAGCGCGGAGAAATCCGGCAGCACCGAGGTGATCTGGAAGCTGCGCGCGAGACCAAGCCGGGCGCGGCGGTGCGGGGCCAGGCGGGTTACGTCCTGGCCGCTCATCCGGATATGTCCCGCGTCGGGCCGCAGCGTGCCGAAGATCTGATGGATTAGCGTGGTTTTGCCGGCGCCGTTGGGACCGATGATCGCATGGATGCGGCCGGGCATCACGGCGAGCGACACGTCATCCGTCACGCGCAGCGCACCGAAACTCTTGCAAACGCCTTCCACCGTGAGCAGCGCGCTCATCGGCGGG
>JANXXW010000303.1 GCA_025350425.1 Rhodospirillales bacterium | reverse complement strand
TGGTGACCATGATCGCATCCCCTCTGCCGCAGAACCTGCGCGGCATCGACGTGGCGGCGGGCGAGCATATCGTGGTGGCGATCGTCGCGAGGCACAGCCTGACCGGCTGGAACGACCTGCTCGCCCACTGGAAGGGGCGCGAGATCCTGCGGCAGGAATCAGCCGCTGCCGAGGCGAACCCCTCGCTGGTCCCAGTCTACGAATACACCTGGAACCACACCACGCTGCATGCCCTGCGCGTCGACAAGGGGGTGACATACCTCCAGGTGCTGTTCCCCGCCGATCGGGCGCTCGCCCTGGTCGAGGAGATGTATCTGCATTTTGGCGAGGAAGTCGTTACCCACCTGGAGTTCCAGCGGGTCGGCGGGCGGGTGACATGCAGCGGCCTGCCGGTGCTGCGCTACACCACGCCCGAGCGCCTCGCCGAAATCATCGCCCACTTCGAAAACCGCGGCGTCTCGGTCGCCAATCCGCACGCCTACACGCTGGAGGACGGTGCCGGGCACAAGCGTGTGGGTGAGGGCCAGCCCGCGATGAAGGCGCGCATGGACCCCTATGGGCTACTCAATCCCGGTAAGATGCGGACCTACGTTCCGGCCGCGCCTCCGCTTCGGGCGACGGCGAAAAGCGTCCTCTGATGGCGCGGTTCTGGCGGGACCTCGCCTGGCCCGACTTCCGGAACCTCGATCCCGAATGCACCGTGGCCGTTCTCCCTGTGGCTGCCGTGGAGCAGCATGGCCCGCATCTGCCGGTGGGCGTGGACGCCTTCATCAACGAGGGGGTGGTAGTCGCCGCGATGCCCTTGATGCCCGATAGCGTGCTGGTGCTGCCGGCCAGCCAGGTGGGCAAATCCAACGAACACCTGGCGTTCCCGGGCACGCTGACGTTCCGCGCCGAGACGTTGATCGCCATGTGGACCGAGCTTGGCGAGTGCGTGCATCGCGCCGGCATCCGCAAGTTCGTGATGCTGAACAGCCATGGCGGCCAGCCCCAGATCATGGACATCGTGGCGCGGGACCTGCGGGTGCGGCTGGGCATGTTCGCCGTGGCGGCTGGCCTGTCCGGCCTCAACACCGCGCGCGGCCTGTTTACCCCCGTGGAGGACCGGCACGGCATCCACGCCGGTGCCTCGGAGACCTCCCAGATCATGCATTTGCGGCCCGATCTGGTGCGGGACAACGAGCGCGCCGACTTCGCACCCGCCATGATCGCGCTGGAACGCGACTACACGCTGTTGCGCGCGGAGGGCGCGGCGGTCGGGTTCGGCTGGCAGGCGCAGGATCTGCACCCCTCCGGCGCGTGCGGAGACGCGACCGACGCGGATGCGGCGCGGGGGCGCGCGGTGGTGGAAAGCAAGGCGGCGGGAGTGGCCCGGCTGCTGGACGAGGTCGCCCGGTTCCCGCTGGACCGCCTGCGCACCGGCCCGCTCGCACGCTGAACCCACGGCGGCAGGTCAATCCAGCGGGGCACGCGCGAAGCGAACCCGGCGCAGGCGGGTGAAGATCAGGATGATGAGTGGTTCGGCCGAGCGGTCGCGGGCGATCAGCTTCGGCACCGTGTGGCGCAGCCCCTCGATGATCCGGACAAAGCGACCGGTGACAAAGGGAATGGCCAGCGGAACGGAAATGCAGCGAACATAACGCCGGAAGTTAATCCGTATTAACAACGGATCGTGAGCGAAATTGTGTGCGCAAACGCACAGGGGCGTCGCAATGCGATATGACTGGGTGGTGAACCGTGCTAACCATTACGGCCCCGGGAGCCACGCCAATCGACCAGAACCCTGCTGTGACGACCGATATCGCTATCGATTTCAGCGCGTCCGGCAACGGGGCTTCAGTGACCGGTGCCGGCTGGTCCAAGCCTGAGCCGACCGAGACCTGGACTGTCGGCGCGCGCAGCCTGCTGAGCCTGCCGGCGCCGACCATGCCCGCCACCTATGTCTTGGTGATCAAGCTTCGCCCGCAGGTGGTGGAAGGACGGCTGCCATCCCAGCGCCTCGGCGTCTCCGTAAACGGGGTGCGCGTGGACGAGTTCACACTGTCCCGCCGCAACGTGCGCACCTGCCTGCTACCGTGGAACCTGCTGAGTGTCGCCCCGACGCTAGAGATCGCCTTCACCATGCCGGACGCCGCCCGCCTGTCCGATTTTGGCCCGAGCCCAGACCGCCGCCTGCTCGGCTTCGCCTTCGAATCTCTGTTGCTGTATCCCAGCGCGCACGAGGAATGGCAGGCTGGTGGCGGCCTGAGCGGCCCGGAGCCCTTACCGGTAAACATCGCCTCCATCCTCGCCGCCGACCAGATGCAGCTTCAAGACCTCATGCTGCGGTTCGAGAGCCTCGGCCAGAACTGCGAGTTCGGTCTGTTGCAGCGCCAGTGCAAGGCCGAGCCGCTCGGCCTGCTTCGCTTCTCCAGCACTCCCTTGCCCAAACTCCTGCACGCACTGGAGCACGGGTTCGAGGGGATGGGCGCCAAGGGTTCGATCGAGATCGACATCTCGCCGAACGGCCTCGAATACATGGTGCGGGACCTGAGATTCGGCTTTCTCTACCACGCCTGGGTGAACACCGGCGAGATGACCGCCGACGAGGTGTGCCGCCGCGAGGAACGCCGCGTGCCGTTCCTGCTCCGCAAGCTGATGGAGGAGCTGCAAGCCGGCGAGAAGACCTTCGTGTTCAAGGGCATGGGAGCGATGCCCGAGGAGGAGGTGTTCCCATTATCGGCCGCGCTGCGCCGCTACGGCCCGAACACGCTGCTATTCGTCAACATCGCCGACGCCGAACACAGCCCCGGCACCGTAGAAGCCAGGGCACCCGGCTTCCTGGTGGGCTACGTGGATCGTTTCGCCCCGAGCGAGAACGCAGGAAATCTGGCGCTGAGCCAGTGGGTACATGTGTGTCGAGAGGCGTACCGTTTAAGGCTTGCTGCTTACTGAATGTTGCTTTTCGTCAAGCTTTGGCTGATGTGAACCTCACGGATCTGTTATCTTCAACTGATCCCGACGTGTGAGGAGATGACGAGATGCCGGTGCGTGGCGATGTTGACGAGATTTCGCGCGCTTCTGTGCTCGGCTGGGTCATGGACACCGACCGGCCGCAGGATGGAGTGGAGGTCGCGATCCGCGTCAATGGCCGGGTCGTCGCGAGATTCCCCGCTCTGAGATACCGCGCTAGTCTGAAAGACTATCTTGAGCCCGGCGCCACTGGTGAATACGAATTTTATCACGAATTCGTTCCGCCACTATCCGTGTTCCAGCGGCATGAGATTTCCGTCACCGTCGACGGTGCGAATGACCTTCCGCGGCGCTTCAGTAAGGTGCTGCCCCGCCCCGGGGAGCCCATCGGGACGCTGACGCCGGTCATTGTCACGTCAACCGGCCGCTCCGGCACGACGTTGCTGATGAGTGAATTCGCGCGCCAGAGCGGCATCGTCGTCGCTGACCTGCATCCGTACGAGATCAAACAGGTGGCCTACTATGCTTCGGCCTTCCGCGCACTTGCATCCAACGAGGACCGGACGCACTCGACCGATCCCGACCGAATGTTCGTGGATGACGACCGTTATCGGATCGGACACAACCCATACAACAGTCCCGGATTTTTCAGCATATCAGGCCAGAAACCGGCATTGCGACGCCACTTCGAGGAAGACCTGCCCGAAACATTGCGGACGACGTTCCGCGACCTGATCCTGCGCTACTACCGTATATTGCAGGGAGGGCAAGGCAAACAGGACGCGATGTTCTTTGCCGAGAAGGGCGACATCGACGAGGCCGCGCGCGAGGGGGCCCGCCTGTTTTTCGGCCGGGTGCGAGAGATAGTGCTCGTACGCGATCCGCTCGATATGCTGTGCTCGGCAATGTCGTTCTGGAAACTTCCGGCGGCCGAGGCAATCGCCATGCTCAAGACGACGCTGCCGCGGCTTGAAGAGATTCGCCGGAATGCAGATTCGGATACTCTTTTCATCCGCTATGAAGACCTGATACGCCAGCCCGAAGCAACGCGCGAGGAGATGTACCGCTTCATCGGCGTGCCGGAGGACACGGCCAGGAAAGGCGTGGATGGCGCTGCTCTGTTCGGGGTCCACGGCACCAGCAGCAATCCGGATTCCTCGATGGGCCGCTGGAAGACAGACCTGCAACCGTCCGACATCGACGCATGCGAGATCGCATTCCACTCCTACAGCGCCCTGTTCGGCTACACCACCGCGACTGAAGCCCTGGGACGCGCTGCTCGCGGCCTGCCTGACGTTTCGGCCCTCCCAGCCCTCTCGACCATCGCCGCCCCCGCGCTCGACCCAGTGTTCGACCTAGTGCCCCAAGCCACGGGCACACTTGCCGGTTACCTAGGCGAAGGCTGGTCGCCGATCGAGGACGACTACGTCTGGACCAAAGCCAGCCAGAGCTGGCTACACCTGCCCCGCCCCGACATGCCGGCCGATTACCTTCTGCGCATCGTCGGCAAGCCGTTCCTGTACGAGAAGCGCCTCACATCACAGCGCATCCGCGTCGAGGTAAACGGATGCGCTGTGGGAGAGGCAAAGCTGCTCGACCGCGACACTCTGGAATACAGTCTTCCTTGGCACCTGCTGTCCACCCGGCCGGCCATTGACGTGATGCTCGGCCTGCCAGATGCCCTGCGTCCGTGCGACATCCAGGGCGGCAACGATGACCGCCTGCTTGGCCTTTCACTGCTGCGCCTGTCCCTGTTGCGGCTCGGCGGTGCGCTGCATGATAAGGCGCCGCACCGACCGAGCCCGGACGCGCTGGCAGCCGCCGCAATGCTCACACCGGCAGAGCTGATGGCAAAGTTCGAGAGCATCGGCGAGAACTGCGAATTCGGCCTCGTCCAGCGCCGCTGCGACATCGAACCACTCGGCTTACTGCGGTTCTCTAGTGCGCCGCTTCCCAAGCTTATGAACGCATTGCGCGCACGTTTCGAGGGTCTGGGAAGCCTGGATATGCTGGAGGCACGATTGTCAGAAAACGGGCGCGAATACATGGTCGAAGACAAGCGGTTTGGCTTTCTCTACCACGCCTGGACGCTCGCTGCCGAAGCTCTGCCCGAACAAATCGAGTTGCGCGAGAGCCGTCGGGTGCCGTTGCTCGTGCGCAAGCTGATCGAGGATCTGACGCTGGGCGAGAAAATATTCGTGTTTCACGGGATGGACCCGCTTTCAATCTCAGACGCGCTTGAGCTCGCAGTCATTGTGCAATCCTACGGTCCTAACGTCGTGCTATGGGTAGAACTAGCTGACTCGAAACATCCGGCAGGCACGGTCGAGCAGATCGTGCCTGGTCTGCTGAAGGGTTTCATGGATCGGTTCGCGCCCGGCGATGACGCGTACGATCTGTCGTTGGATTGCTGGATAAAAGTCTGCAAAGCTAGTCTGGCTCTGGTGAGCGAATAGACGACGTTGGCGACGCCGGTCATATGCCAACATCGATCCTATAAGGATCAGTTGACGAACTTCTACCACCCAGTCAAACACTTCCTAAATTGCAATAAGGTGTAACGTGGCCACTAACGACGAGAGAAGAGCTGCGATTCTGAAATCTTGGCCTTACCGGGCCGATCCCCCCCAACGTTACTGGGATAATTACTTTCGCTATCTCGAACGTGGTGGCTTAGTCCACCTTGAGGATGACATACGGGGTTTGCAAGTGGCGGAAACACGAGCGATCTCGCCCGTTTCTATTCTTTCTGTCTTGCATTCGATCAGATCGCAAAAGAGGAAATTCCAGGTGATTTCCTCGAATTAGGCGCCTATAAAGGCAACACAGCAAGCCTCATCGCTTCCTGCGCTCGGAAACTCGGCCGCACGGCCTATATCTTAGATACGTTCGAGGGTTTCAGCGAGGCCGATTTGGTCGGTATCGACCGCGGTCTACCCATCCAATTCAAAGACACATCTCTGGACGCCGTCAAGCAACTGGTTGGTGAAGAACGAACGGTTTTCGTGAAGGGTTACTTCCCCGAGAGCGCTACCCAGTTAGATCCTGCAACTCAATACGCGCTTGTGCATATTGATTGTGATCTCTACGCTCCGATGACGAGTGCACTTAAGTATTTCTATCCTCGGCTTGCTCCGGGCGGATATTTCTTCATTCACGACTACACAAGTTTATCTTGGCAGGGAGCTGAACGGGCTGTCGATGATTTTTTCGCCGATAAGGCCGAAGCTGGCGTTTCACTTCCCGACGGGGCGGGGACCATTGTAGTCCGGAAGGCACGAAGGGGCGGAGTTGATTCAAACTGGCTGTTTGACAAGCAGAGCAGGCTTCTCTCATCCCAATGGAATTACGCAGCCAACGGAGGACTGTCCCCTTTGCTCACCCACGGATGGAGCGGTCCCGAGCCATGGGGTGTTTGGGCGATCGGAAACGTCAGCGAAGTTACGTTTGTTCGAGAGCTAAACTGGACTGTGCCATTCGTGATTGAATTTGACGTTGCAATGGCTTTGATGAACACGCGAGGCTCTGAAACTATCGAGGTTGCTGTAGATGGTGTTCACAGATGTGTCTGGACTTTTACGACCGAAGCAAATCGTGGGACTCGTAGCGTAGATATATTCGGTGAGCCGGGCATTACTTTACGTCGCGAAATGAAGGTCAGGTTTCAGATCGGATCGGTCTTACGACCTGATCTTGTTAATCCTGAAGCGACGGACATACGGGAAATTGGATTGGGCTTGTATGGGGTTCGTAAAATCGGTGTGAAGACTTGACCACAGGGCACTGCAAAGCCATCAACTCCGTCACTTCATTAGGTATTAACGAACTCACGGTTCACTGATGGGAACTATTAGTCAATATGTGGGCGTCTTCCGCAAGTTAGAGAGTTAAGCCTCCGCATAGCTTTTATTAACTAGGCTAAGCTGGTGCAGACTTGCTGTAATCAAGGTTACCAAATCTGCTGCAATACGAGAGTGGCCTTGATTATTTGGATGCGCTCCATCTGTCGTCATCTCCGGAAGGTATGTGCCATCAAATTCGCCTTTCGAAATATTACCCAATAAGGAAGTGGCATCGATTAATAGCATTCCGGACGTCTGTAGCAAAAGCAAAGCTCGCCGGAGCTTGTGCCAGGGTTCCAGCTGTATTGGTCCCATACCGGCCGCATTCCGTGGAAAAGGCGTTAGCATAATCACCAGACAACCATGGCGCTCACACGCTTCCAGTGTTGCGACAAGTCGAGCAAGAAACAAATTCATCGCACCCATATCGGCGTGAACTCCGAAAATCTCGTCATTATATGTCCAGCCTGGCAATAACACATAGCTTGGGCGTATTACTGGTAACAAATCCACTAATCGACTGAAAAACTGCGATGACCTTGCCCCACCCATTGCGGAATTGACCATTGTGAATGGCACGCAGCCCCGGTTCTCCGCCCCAAGCCACGTAGTCGCGCGATAAAGGAACCCCGTGAATTGTTCTGTAGTCGTAGTTCCCTGTTGATGGCTGTCACCCGCAACCATCCCGACTACACCAGCGTTTCTCGTCAGGAACTGGACCATGGGAAAGAAAGAACCTGATGCGATATGATTATCAAGCCACATTTTTGTATTGTCGGTGCCTGATGAGGCTGGGTCGGTGACGCGATCAATGCCGAACTTAAGGCCGCCAATCAGAACGTCATACCCATTTGTCAGGCCATGATTGCCAGTGAGGTCGCGTAACTGCCCGTTAGCAAATGTCGCACATTGGTTACCGGGTAACAAACCCCGCAACATCAGGACCCGCATTCCAGTCGCCGAGTCTGCAGTTAGGCTCGGAATAAACACCCAGTCTGTCCAGGTCCAACACGGCTCCGCAGTTTCGCCGGTGGCGGGATGCACGTTATTGCCCGCCACGACGACGGTTGTTGGCGCATCAGCACGGGTAACGATCCCTGTAATGTCTTCGCCCGCATTCGCGAATGTAAACGGTCGCCACATCGCGCCGCCGGTGGGGTTGACGTAGTCGTTATACGAGGAAGATCCGGTTCCGATTATTCGATCGAAGCGGAATGATTTAGTTTGCACATTCGCAAAACCGAGACGAACAGCGTGGAAGTCGTCGGGGCAGCCTAAAGTAAGAAGTGCAGTTCCACCCTCACTTGGGCCGAGCTCAACCGTCTTGAACCAACCCGACATCATCCAGCTTGCGCAACGCGTCAATCTCATTACGTGATATACATTCAATTTTGAAAGTCGCGCATCTTTGCCGAGTTTAATATAGCTTCTCGGTCATACTTCAAGTGCACTGCCGCCACAAGACATCTAAAACGAGCACAGTCTTGCAATACCCAAGCCGTTTAAAGAGCCTAGAGGAAAACTGCGACTTAGGATTTATTCAGCTTGAAACTGATACCGACCCACTAAACCAACTCTGATTTCCTAACGATATTACATACCGTCGGTTTATGGTTTAACGAGAATTTCATTAATGTCAGTAGACGGCAATAAGTTGATTCATATCCTAATAAAACAACCTTGCAAGATGGGCTCGTGAATGAGCGGCGTTATCTCCTTCGCTATCACACGTGAATGCTTGTAGCTGCCACCGCTCGCAAGCGGACAATAAAGCGTGAAACAGACTGAATTAATTTTCTCGTGCTCAAGACTTCTCAGCGACATTTGTAACGGCGAAAAGATATGTCCACCTACATAAACGTATGATATTTATCAAACAGACATTGCCTTAATCCGCAGGCCTACGCCGGGTTCGACCAAACAACCTTGTTTGAATCAGCACTTTGACCAACGATTTTCGAGCGGGTGTTGTCGAAGAAGGATTTCCTGGCCTTTACCAGAGTTGGCGATCATGATTCCGCAACGAGACGACTGGGGTATTACTAGTGTCCGAGTGGCTTACTGTATCAAGATCCGCGGCATTGCTTCATCGAGAGGTTGCAGGCGGCAAAAACGCGGTATCTGCGGCATGAAGACAATTGCCCTCGCGTTCTTGATGGCCGCAACACCCGCCGCAGCGGCGCCCGCGCTGATTCCCACCGAGTTGTGGTTTTCGCCTACCGATGACGTGACCCAGCACGGGGCCGATTTCCATGACGTATTTGCCCATACCGAAAGGTGGAGCATCGCCGCCTCCCACACGCGAACGGTTTCGATTCCAGTACGGTATTTCCTGAAGACCCCACCCGAGATAGTCCAGGCCGAGCTCGCCAGCCTGCGCAACCTGCATCTCCGGCTAAATGTGGTGATCCTGGCGCTGGGTGTAGACAAGAGGGTCTGCGGCGATGGTATCGAAGGCTATGTTTGGCCGGGCGAAAACGCTGCCGAGGCGCGCGCGCTGAAGGCATTAGGGATCGAACCGGACTCGATATCACTTGATCTGCCATTGACCGACGGTCATATTATGAAGCGCCCGCAGCACGCGCATACTTGCGAACTCTCGATCCACGATACCGCCGTTATAACCGCGCGGGCGGTCGGAGATTGGCGCGCGGTGTACCCAAAGATCGAAGTCATCGATATCGAGGTACCGACCGGTATCCCATTGGCGCAATGGACCGAGACGCTGGAAACGTGGCTGTCGGAATACAAAGCCGTCTCAGGTAAGCAGTTCGAGGCCGTCCTGATGGATGCTTGGTGGAAGTTCCCGTGGCAGCCGACGGTCCGTGCCACAGCGGACATTCTTGCCCGGCGCGGCATCCGCTCGGGCATTTTGATCGACGAAAGCGGGGATGTGGCGGAACCGGCCACAGCCTGGATCGGCGCAGCCCGCAACCATGTCTGCGAGTTACGCCAAGCGGGTATTCACCTCGACTACTTTGTCGTCGCCTCCTGGTCGAATATGAACGTCAAAAGTCTGCCAGACCGCGACCCTGCTACGCTGTCCGGCCTGCTGGCCTGGATCGCCGGACGACCAACCTGTTCGCCCTAGAGGCCGAGCCCGCCGCGTTTCGGCGCAACCGCTCCGATCCTCAAGCCTAGGCGTCTTGCTCGATCGCTCTCGCCTCGGTCGCGATGTGCTCATCGTTAGGGAACATTACGGTTCCTGACGCCAGTACTCTCGCTGCTGCCGCCAAATTCCCAACCTTGCGGAGCGCCTCACTGCCTTTCCAATAACCCATCGGTTCGTTGTAGTTTGTTTCACGGACCAACTCCCAGCGCCTCGCCGCCTCCGTCCACTCTTCCAAACGGTGTGCAGTGTCCGCATACGGAACCAGCAACTCTTTCCGCTGATCATTCATAACTATGTCCATGCCAGCCTGGAGCACGCAGTTAGCTGCTTTCAGGTCGTGCATATTCGTCGAGGCGACCGCTTCCCACATATAACCTCTCACTGTTTGTGGAAACCGCAAACGAAGCGCTTCCCATTTTCGCCGCGCCGTTGGCCAGTCTTGTTGCCTATGCGACCTTTCGGCCTGCTCGATCATAGTATCTTGGTCGTTTGGAAAAAGGCGGATGGCGTCATTGGTTAGTTCACCGGCACGGCTTACCTCACCGAGAGCGTTCATAGCCCGGATCGAAACCCAATAGGCCTTGGAATGCTTAGGAAACTTCGCGCGCACGATTTCGCTCCGGCGGATAGCCTCGTTCCAATCCTTATCGTCGATTTTTCGCTCGGCCCAGCGTGCGGCGGGTATCGGATTTTTCGGATACCGACCCATCAAGTCTAGCAAAGCCGCATCGGACCCGCCGCGAACGTTGATCTCGTCTCCAATCCGCTCATTCTCTTGCCTTGCGCTGCGTCTGAAGGCAGCCCGCCAATAAATGGCTAGTGGGACCGTCCATACCAGGATAGCCGGGACCGCGATAATCGTGCTCCAGATGTGTGAACTCACGTCACGCGACCCAATCTTGCCATAAAGTCATCGCCCGTATTCCCCTCTCGCAAGGTGCCGGTTGCTACCTGGCAGGTCATTGCAACTTAGGTTGTAACAGGTATCAGAATTACTTTACAAAAAGACTTATCAAGGTTGCAACGCAACATTGTTTTTGCTTCAACTGTGCACGTCCATCACAAGGCCATCAGCCATCACAACACTCTCTTGGCTTCCGGCCCAAACCGAATGGCGCACCCAACTTCGAACTGTCATCGACGCGCCCGCTACCGCGTGGCCTGCCGCCGTGGCGCTCGCCAACACGCGGCTGGATTTCGTCCGCACCAACGCGCTCGATCAGGCAGTCCTCAAAGCGCTCGACGGGGCATTGCCCAACGATCTCGCCACCAGGCCCGTGCGGCTCGCCATTCTCGGCTCTTCCACGCTGGCGCATCTCATGCCCGGAATCCGCGTCGCGGGGTTACGTCGGAATATCCATGTCACTCTGTATGAGAACGATTACGGACAGTATCTGCAGGAGCTGACGGACCCGCACTCCGCTCTGCACGAATTCCGCCCCACGATGGTGCTGCTTGCGCTCGATGCCGTCGATGTCACGGGGGGGCTGCAAGCCGGTATGGATCAGGCGGATGCGGATGCGGCTCTGGAGGCAGTGCAGAATCGTATCCGGGAGTGTTGGCGGCTGGCTCGGGCCGCGTTCCATTGTCCGGTGATCCACCAAGCCACTCTGGCCGTGCATCCCGATCTGCTGGGGCAGAACGAACACCGGCTGCCGGGCTCGCGGCGGGCGTTCGTGGAGCGGCTCAACTGGTCACTGCGCGCGATGGCCGACGCCGAGGGCGTCGATCTGCTGGCGCTCGACACGCGAGCCGCGCATGACGGGCTGGCCGCGTGGCATGATCCCTCGCTGTGGCACCGCGCCAAGCAGGAGGTCTCACCTGCGGCCTCGCCCATGTATGGCGAACTGGTGGGGCGGCTGATCGCGGCCAGGCTCGGACGGTCATACAAATGTCTGGTGATGGACCTCGACCACACGCTGTGGGGCGGCGTGGTGGGGGATGACGGTCTGGAGGGGCTGGTGCTGGGCCAGGGCAGCGCGCTGGGGGAGGCGTTCACCGCGTTCCAGGAGTATGCCCGCGAGTTGTCGCGACGCGGCATCATCCTCGCGGTGTGCTCCAAGAACGACGAGGCCAACGCGCTGGAGCCGTTCGAGAAGCATCCCGAGATGGTGCTGAAACGCGCCGATATCGCGTGCTTCGTGGCCAATTGGAACGACAAGGCGTCCAACATCCGCGGGATCGCCGAACAGCTCAACATCGGGCTCGATAGCCTGGTGTTCGTCGACGACAACCCGTTCGAGCGCGCACTGGTGCGGCAGGAATTGCCGATGATAGGGGTGCCCGAAGTGGGCGACGACCCCGCCAACTACGCGGGCATCATCGCCGATGCCGGCTATTTCGAGGGTCTCGCGATCACCGACGAGGATCGGGCGCGGAGCGGGCAATACCAGGGCAACCTGCAGCGGGAGGCGTCGCGGGCGTCGGTCACGGACCTGCCGGCGTATCTCCGCAGCCTGGAGATGGCGCTGGTGTGGCGCGGGTTCGATGCGATCGGCCTGCAACGCACGGTGCAGCTCATCAACAAGACCAACCAGTTCAACCTCACGACACGCCGCTATACAGAGGAAGACGTGCGCGCGGTGATGGGAGACGAGCGCTCGTTCGGGTTGCAGCTGCGCCTGCTGGACCGGTTTGGCGACAACGGCGTCATCTCCATCGTTATTGGCAAGATGAACGACGCCGATGATATGGTGATCGACACGTGGCTGATGAGCTGTCGCGTGCTCGGACGACAGGTCGAGCCAACCACGCTCAACCTCGTGGCGGCGGCGGCGCAAAGGCTGGGTGCGAAACGACTGGTGGGCGAGTATTTCCCCACGAAGAAAAATGGTATGGTAAGAGATCATTACGAGCGGCTCGGCTTCACTAAGGAGCAAGAGGACGCTTCGGGTGGAAGCCGCAATTTGCTCGATCTCGGCGGCTTCATTCCCGCAGAGACATTCATTGATGTAAAAGAGGGTTAGTTATGGTTGAAGCAGATGTGTATCCAGTGCTGACCGAGATATTCCAGGATGTATTCATGCGCGACGACATGAAGCTGTCGCCTGAGCTTACCTCGAAGAACGTTCCTGGATGGGATTCGTTCAAGCAAATCGAGATCATCATCGCGGTCGAAGAAAAGTACAACATCAAGTTCCACACGCGCGAACTCGACAACTTGAACAACGTGGGCGACCTAGCGCGCACGGTCGCCGCCAAGATCCAGGCGGCGCACTAAGTCTGGACGCGGCATGAACGGGGCGCGCGCGTGAGACGGCACAGCAATATGTCGAGGCGGGTGGGGGCCTGAATGGATCAGATCACGCAGCCCACAAGCATCACGCTGCAGACCCGGATCGAGCTGGAAAAGCCCGGCGTCGGCACGCCGTTGCGGCCGCTAGCGCCTATTTCGGGGATCGGCTGGGCGCTGTCCGCAGCAGCCATTACCGACATTTCGATCTATCTCGGACCGGATCTTCTGTGCCACGCGACCATCGGGCTGCCGCGTCCCGATATCGCCGGGCGGCACTGGTTCTATCCCGGCAGCGAGACGGCCGGTTTCAGGTTCTCGGCGCAACTCCCGGCACAACTGGACCCCACCAATGCCACGATGCGGGTGGTGGTCGGCACGGCGCTCGGCACCGAGGAGCGGTGCTACGCGCTGACGCTTGCGGCGTCGCTGCCCGCCCCGCCGCCAACAGCGACCGCCCCGCTCCCGCCGTCGCTCCGCCCGACCGCGATCCCGGAGGCGATGCTGGTGCGGATCGAGGAAGCGCGCGTCACCGAGGAGGGCATGCTGAGAGTGCGCGGCTGGTCGGTCAGCTTCTCGCCGCTGGACGAGATCCGCGTCAGCCTGGGCGGCCGGGCACTTGGCGTGGCGCAGGCTGGCATTGCGCGTGCCGACGTGGCGGATGCGCTGCCCGACTACCCCGGTGCCGATACCTCAGGCTTCCTGTTTCAGCAGATTCTGGACGACACGGCGCCGGGCAGCGACCTGATCGTGCATGTCGCCGCCCAAGGTGGAATCTTCCGCGAGGTCGCCCTGACCGTCGAACGCCCCATCAAGGCGCGACCGCGGCAGAAATCGGTCACAGCGGCGGTCAGTGCCCACTGCGACGTGGTCCACCTGACAGAAAACGGCAACCTCACCGTGGTGGGATGGGCTGCCTGCCTGTCCGGGGTGCGACAGATCGAGGTGGAACTGGACGGCTTGGTTGTCGGCAGCGCGGAATTGGGTGGCGCCCGCCCCGACGTCGGTAACAACTATCCTGATATACCCAGTGCAAGGAACTCCGGGTTCCGGTTTCGCGCGACCCTCGGGCGGAACTGCACGGGCGAGCGCCTGCTACGCCTTATCATCCGGGGTATCGAGGGCGAGGAGCGCGTGGTGCTCCATTCCGTCCGCGCGCAACCGGCCCCGGTCGCCGGCGCGCCAGCGAACGAGGCTCCGGCGCTACGCTTTCACCTTGAGACGCCCAGTGTGACTGAAAATTACGCGACAGAGACAGTGCGCGGCTTCATGTCGGTGAACGGCTGGGCATTCGCGCCCGACGGCATCTCCGAGGTCGAGGTGTTTGTGGACGGCATCTCGCAAGGCAATGCCCATCACGGCATCCGCCGCGAGGATCTCCAGGCCGCGTTTCCGACCGAGAACGCGCTGATGGCCGGTTTCGCCATGTTGGTGCCGCCCCAGGTCATGAAGCCGGGCCGTCACGAGGTTTGCGTTGTCATCCGGGCGAGAAAGGGCGGGACCGATGAGAAGACATTCTCGGTGGACGCCGAGGCGCCGGCGGAGGGCCCCGGACCCTGGCAGATCCGGCACAAGTTGCAGGCGGTAGAAACCGATCTGCAACTGAGGATCGTTGACGCGGTGGGGCCGAGGCCGGAGTTCACAGTAGCGATGATGGCGAGCGCCGCATCACCTGCCCTGCTGGCCGCTGCCGCCGATACGGTTGGGAGCCTGTGCGATCAGGCATATCCCAATTGGACCATGCGGGTGATCGTTGATCACCCTAGTCATGGGGCTTCACTGCGCGAAGTGCTCGAACTGCGCGCGGGCGAGTTTGCCACGCGTGTCACGGTTTCGGCAGACGACCCGTTCGCTGCGATCGAACAGGCTGGCCTGGCCTGTCCTGTGCGGCCGGGGGATTTGCTGGGAGAGGACGCATTGCTGGAACTGGCGGTGGAGCGCGCAATCCGCCCTGGGGCCGATTTCCTCTACAGCGATGAACGCCGCGTCGATCCGTCTGACAATGCGGTCAAGGCGTTCTTCAAGCCAGACTGGTCGCCAGACCTGCTTCTATCCACCAACTACGTCGGACGTCTCTGGGCCGCCTCCTCCGCCTTGCTGGAGCGCGCAGGGGTAAGTTTTCAAGATCTGACGAAACTTGGCGAATACGACGCCGTGCTGCGACTTACGGAGTGCGCGAGCGACATCGTCCATGTGACCAAAGTGCTTTGCACGCGCGGGACCAAGCAGATCGATACCCGCGCGCAGGAACGCGCGGCACTTGCAGCGGCGATGAAGCGACGCGGGATCCGCGCCGACATTTTGAGCGGATGCGTAGCGGGCAGCTACCGCGTCAGACGGCGTACGGCCCGGCAGGGGCTGGTTTCCATCATCATCCCAACCGTCGCTACGCGCGGTCTGATCAAGACCACCATCGACTCGATCCGCGAGAAGACTGCCTACCACGACTTTGAGATCATCTGCATCGACAATATCGTGGCGAAAGAGGACACGGAGAAGCTACGCTGGAAGCAGTGGATCGCCGACAACTCCGACGTCGTCGTGCAGATCAAGGAGCGCTTCAACTGGTCGCGTTTCAACAATAAGGCGGCAAAGCAGGCACGGGGCGAGTTCCTGCTGTTCCTCAACGACGACGTGGAAGTGTTGGCGCCGGATTGGCTGGACGCGATGCTGGAGCACGCGCGCCGGCCCGAAATCGGCGTGGTCGGTCCCCAACTGCTGTATCCCGATGGTCGGGTGCAACATGCCGGCATGTTCCTGGGCGGCAATGCGGGCCGCCATGCCTTCCGTTTCTATCCCAGCACGGCGCCCGGTCCCTTTGGCTTGGCACGGACGCAACGCAACGTCATTGCCGTGACGGGCGCGTGCATGTTGATGCGCCGGGCGACCTTCGAAACGATGGACGGCTTCGACGAGGCGCACGCTGTCGTCAACAACGACCTCGACTTCTGTCTTCGCCTAAACAAGGCCGGTTTGCGAGTGGTCTACACGCCATATGCGACGCTGGTTCACCACGAAATGGTCAGCCGCTCCAAGCTGCGCGACGTTTATAACTCATCGGTGTTCGATGCCGCTTGGAAGGATCTGTTCCTCAAGGGCGATCCCTATTTCAACCCCAATCTCACCACCGAGTTCGATGACTACCTGCCGGAGCCGGAGCCGGCCCAGCAGCTTCATGTCGGCCACCCCTTCATCCATCGCGACCGCGTTCGCCGCATCCTGGCCGTCAAGGTCGATCATATCGGCGACTTCATAGCTGCCTTCCCTGCGCTCCGTCGGATCAAGGCGCGTTTCCCCAACGCGGAGCTTTGCGTGCTCGCCGCACGCGCGTCGCTGTCCATCGCCGCGCTGGAACCCGCAATTGATCGTGTGATCGAATTCAACTTCTTCCATGCGAAATCGTCGCGAGGCGCACGGCATAGCGCCACGAAGGAACTGCGTGAGTTAGAAAAGAAGTTGGCCTCGGAGAAGTTCGATCTCGCTATCGATCTGCGACGCCAGCCCGACACACGACATCTCCTGCGGCACACGGGAGCGCGTTGGCTTGCGGGCTTCGACCAGAACTACCGTGACAAGTGGCTCGACATCGCTATCGAATGGGAAGGCGACCTCGCGCGGAACCACAAGCGAACCCACGTGATCGACTCGTTGGTGCAGTTGGTGGATGCGGTGGCGGAGGCCTGCGAAAGCGACCGAGACGTGGTCCATGGCCCGATATCCCCGGCCGCGGCGCGCGCCGACATCGCGCGCCTCGCTCCGGTCGAGGAATTCGGCACGGCGATGTTCGCGCGCCGGCTGGTTTGCGTCCACACCGGCGCTGGTGCGGAGAACAAGCAATGGCCGCCACGGTCTTTCGCCGGTCTGATCGATCTGTTGATCGGGGAAGAAGACGTGAACGTAGTTCTCGTCGGCGGTCCAGACGAGCTTCCAATCGCGATGGAAACGTTGCGCTATGTGCGACGCACCGAGGCCGTTTTCTCGTTGGTGGCCAAGACCAGCTTGCGCGATCTTCCGAAGGTGCTGCGCGCGTGCGACCTTTATATCGGCAACGATAGCGGGCCAAAGCATATGGCGGCATCAATGGGCGTGCCCACCATCGGCGTCCACGCGGGTTCCGTGGACACGATCGAATGGGGTCCGATGGGTCCCTCGGCGTTCGCGATCCGACGGGACATGACGTGCAGCCCGTGTTATCTCGCGCGCGCATCAGATTGCCATCGCGGGCTGGCATGCCTGAACGGGATCAAGGTGAGTGACGTCTATCGCGGCTGCCAACGCATGCTTGCGTTGACACGCTCGACGGGTGGTCTGGCGAGCGACGAAGCGCTTACACGCAATCCTGAAATCATTTCCGCTTTGGATCACTAGCGTATTGTTTCGCCCAAGTGAAATGCTTTAAGTAAGCCGCTGTGGATAGTCAGTCCGATCGCAAGACTGTTAATCTTTGAGTAAAAATAAGGAAAAGTGCCGTGACATATCTTGTTCCATTTTCGGTTCTGAAAGACTCCGTCCGCCTCGCGTCGGTGAAGGGACAACTGAAGCTGGACATCACGTACGACGAGTTTCTCAACATTATGAAGCGTCTGCTTCAGGCTGTGCCGGTCGATGAAGCCTGGTATCGCGAAACCTATCCAGATGTCACCGATGCCATCAAGGCCGGCACCTACCGAAACTGCCGCCATCACTTCGTTGAAAACGGTTACTTCGAAGACCGCAAGCCATCCCCCTTTAAGGTGGACGAGACTTGGTATTTGAAGACGTATCCGGATGTTGCCGAAGGGATCGAGAGTGGTGAGTTCACGTCTGCATCGGACCATTTTGCCTCGCACGGCTACATCGAAGGACGGGCGCCTGCCGAAGTCTGAGATAGGCACGCCCACATGATCAAGCCGTCCCTCGAGGTCGGTTCGCATATCCAGGTCAATCCGGCACGGTTCAAGGACTGCACGGTATTGGTCCTGGGCGACATAATGGTCGATCGGTATGTCGGTGGCCGGGTACAGCGCATCTCACCCGAAGCGCCGATCCCGGTCCTGCGTTTCGACACGTCTCGTGCTGTTCTCGGGGGCGCCGGCAACGTTGCCAACAACATTGCCTCGCTCGGCGCGCACGCGATCCTTGTCGGCATCGTCGGCGACGATGCGACGGGGCGGGAGTTGCGCGCCACTTGCGCCAATGTGTCCGAGCGGATCACCATTCACGGCGTGATCGCCCCGGGCCGATGCACGACGGTGAAGACACGGTTCATGTCGGGCGTGCATCAGTTGCTCCGCCTCGACGAAGAGGAGACGACGCCCTTGTCACAAGCCGAGGTCGCCGCGCTGCTGGAGCGTTACGAACAGTCGATCCAACAGGCTGATGTGGTGATCCTCTCGGACTACGCGAAGGGCGTCCTATGCGACGCCGTACTGGAGCGCGCCATCGCGGTGGCGCGGCATCATGGAAAGCCAATGATTGCAGACCCCAAGCGCGCCGATTTCTCCGCGTACCGGCATGTCACCGTGCTTACTCCGAACGAACATGAGGTAGCCCAGGCGACCGGCATCCAGATCACCGATGATGTCGCGGCGGAGTCCGCCGGGGAACGGGCGCTGGCGGCGAGCGAGGCGGAGGCGGTGTTGGTGACGCGCTCGGAAAAGGGCCTCACACTGGTGCGGCGGGACGCGACCCCGCTTCATCTTCCGACCGAGGCGCGCGAGGTGTCCGACGTGTCGGGCGCCGGGGATACCCTGGTGGCAGCATTCGCTGTCAGCCTGGCTTCCGGCGCCAGCCTGGAACACTCGGCGCGTGCGGCCAACGTGGCGGCCGGCATCGCCGTCAGCAAGCTGGGCACGGCGACCGTCAGCGGGACCGAGTTGCGGATGGCGATGCATCGCCAGGAAGTGATCGCGATCGACGACAAGGTCGCGGTTCTCGCCAACGCACAGGATGAGGTGAACGAATGGCGGGCCCAGGGCCAGCAGATCGGGTTCACCAACGGGTGCTTCGACCTTATTCATCCCGGCCATGTCCGGCTGCTGCAGGCGGCGCGCGCGCAGTGCGACCGGCTCGTGGTCGGGTTGAACACCGATGCCTCCGTACAACGCCTCAAGGGTCCAACGCGGCCGGTGCAGACAGAGGCGGCGCGAGCGACGGTGATGGCCTCGATCGGCGCGGTCGATCTGGTGGTCCTGTTCGATGAGGACACGCCCATGGAGCTGATCCGGGCCCTGCGGCCTGACCGGCTGTTCAAGGGAGCCGATTATACGATCGATCAGGTCGTGGGCGGCGATGTGGTGCACGCCAATGGCGGGCAGGTGGTGCTAATCGACCTGGAAGCCGGGCATAGTACGACCGGCATAATCCGGCGCATGAACCTGCCTGAACGGTCCGCGTCATGATCCTTATCACCGGCGGGGCCGGGTTCATCGGTTCCAACCTTCATGCGGCACTCGATGCGCGTGGGGTAGAAACAGTGGTAGTCGACCGGCTGCGAAGCGAGGGCAAGTGGCGCAACCTCGCTGCCCATCCCCCTGCCCACATTGTGTCGCCGGACGATCTGGACGCGTTCCTCGCCAGTCATCCGCCTATCGAGATGGTGTTCCACCTGGGGGCCATCAGCGCCACGACGGCGGTGGATGGCGATCTGGTGTGGTCTAGCAACGTGGCGCTGTCGATGCGGCTTTGGCACTGGTGCGCGATGCGGGGTGTGCGGTTCGTATATGCATCCTCGGCGGCAACTTACGGCGATGGCGGGCAAGGCTTCGAAGATGGGCTGGATGGGCTGGAGCGGCTGCGGCCACTCAATCTCTACGGCTGGTCCAAGCACGCCTTCGACCTGCAGGTGCGCCGGATGCTGGCCAAGGGCGGTCCGAAGCCGCCGCAATGGGCAGGGCTGAAGTTCTTCAACGTCTATGGGCCGAACGAATACCACAAGGGATCGATGATTTCGGTGGTGAAGGTAAAGCACGACGATATCGTGGAAGGACGCGCGCCGCGATTGTTCCGGTCGGATCAGCCGGGATTGCCCGACGGGGCGCAACGACGAGATTTCATTTGGGTTGACGACATCGTGGGCGTGCTGCTGTGGCTGATGGACACGCCAGGCGCGTCCGGGCTGTTCAACCTGGGGACCGGGCGGGCGCGCACCTACCGTGAACTCGCGAGCGCCGTGTGCGAGGCGGCCGGGGTGGCTGACCAGGTCGAGTTCATCGATATGCCGGCAAAACTGCGCGGGGCATATCAGTCGTTCACCGAGGCGCCGATGGAGCGGTTGCGCGATGCCGGATATGGCGGTCAGTTCACGCCGCTTGAGGAAGGCATCAGGCGCTATGTGCGGGACTTTTTGACGATGCCAGATGCCTATCGCTAGCATCTAACATTGAGCAAGAACGTCTAATCCCGGTTATGGCATCTTTTCCGGCAAGCAAATTTCGAGCTTGTCGGAGAGGATTGTATGCGGCATCGCGAACTGGACGGTATCAGAGGCGTCGCATGTCTGATCGTCCTGTTCGACCACCTGATCATTTCCATCCTTTCAAGCAGATTCAGCGAGTTTCCCGGTGCGTGGCGCCTCAGCCAATGGCTGGTGGGTGGCGTGGATCTGTTCTTCGTGCTTTCAGGCTTCCTGATTGGCGGCATTCTGCTCGATCATAAGCGGGCAACGAACTACTTCCGGGTATTCTGGATCCGCCGCATCGGCCGCATCATGCCCGTCTATTACCTGCTATTCGCGAGTTTTTGCGTCGTATTGCTCATCCGGCCATGGATCGACGCGCCTTGGCTCGATCAATTCCTGCTAAAGAACCCGATGCCGGTCTGGACCTACGCGGTCTTTTTGCAGAACTTCGCGCAATCGATCGATGGCGGCGATGGCGGTGCGCGTTGGGTGGCCAGCACATGGTCGCTTGCCATCGAGGAGCAGTTCTATCTTTTGCTTCCGCTGCTGGTCTTCATCCTGAACCGCCGCCGGCTGGTTGTTCTGGCCCTGCTCTGTATTCCCGTCGCGGCGCTGGTGCGCGGATATACTTGGCAGGCGACGGGCTCAATGTTCACCGGTTATTTCCTGTTGCCTGGGCGTATGGACGCATTGATGTGCGGTCTTCTCGCTGCACTGGCGTTGCGCCACGCGCCAACCTTCGCGGTTTGCCGGCGATACCGGCTTGTCCTCGACGTCGCCGCGCTGGGCGTGTTCGTGATGCTCAACTCAAGCCTCGTCGGAGGCAGCACCAACTCGGGCTCGTTCGTCATCATGGCTTCGGATTTCACGTTCAGGTCGGTGTTGTTCGCCTACCTGATCCTGCGCGTGTTCCTCGTGCCGGAGACATCGATCTATCGGCGGTTTCTGTCAGGCCGCGCGCTCGTGTTCTTCGGTACGATCTCATACGCGCTGTACATGTATCATCCAGCCATCAATGGCCTGCTGTTCGGGATCATCTACGGCGGCGTACCCGTTCTCGGCAGCTTCGGGGAAGCGATGGTCGTGGCCTTGGTGATAGCGGTTTCGATCGGGCTGGCGTGGCTTTCCACACGGTATTTCGAAATGCCCATCAGGCGACTGGCAGGGCGGGTTGCGTACCGCGAAACGCGGCCGGAACTGGATGAATTCGCGCTAGGGTCGGCCAACGCCCGCTTATAGCCAGGTTAAATGGGCTATAGCTGGGGTTCTTGGTCGCGACTGCGATCATGCTCGCGGTCGCTTCCGCGCATCGTGATTTCACCGCCGGGTGACGGCATCCGCGAATTGTTCCTCCATCCCGACGACCTGGGAGGCGCCCGTGCGATGACCGGGGCGTTGCTCGATGCCGACCATAATTTGAGCCACTTCAGCGACGACGAATTATTCGCTAGCGCCCGCCATCAACCGAAAGGATCTGACCGTTGACGAAGGCGGCGAGTTCGGAGGCGAAGAACACCACGGCGTTTGCGATGTCCTGGGTGGTGCCGAGACGCTTCATAGCGATACGGTCGACCATCGCGCGCTGGCCTTGCTCACCATAGCTTTCCCATTGGGCGATGCTGGTCGGGTTGCTGGGGATGAGGCCTGGGGCGACGCTGTTGACGGTGATGCCGAACGGGCCGAGTTCGTGGGCAAGCTGGCGAGTGAGGCCGATCACGGCATGCTTGGCGCTACAATAGGCCTGGATACCGGTGAGCGAGGCTTGCAGTCCCGCGCCTGAGCTGGTGGTGACGATGCGTCCTCGGCCGGCGCGCTTCATGGCCGGGGCGGCGGCACGGCTCAGCACGAAGGCGGCACCGACGTTGACGGCAAAAATGCGGTCCCATTCCTCGTCGGTCACGGTCTCAAGTGGCTTGCCCACCTGCCCGACCACGCCGCCGGCGTTGTTGGCGAGGACGTCGATGGCCTGACCGGAATCCTGTTCGATGGCGGCGATCCAGGCGGCGGCGGCGGTGCGGTCAGTGAGGTCGAGCACCTGAACGCGGACGCCGGATTTCGCGGTTTCGGCGAGTTCCGTGCCGGAGAGGTCGCAGGCGTAGACGCTGGCGCCAAGGCCCACGAAGGTCTCAGCGATGGTGCGGCCGATGCCGTGGCCAGCGCCGCTGACGGCGACGACCTGATTGTCGAAGCGAATGTTCATGAATGCAGCGCCTTTCCTGATTTGGCATGGTCACGTGGTGGCGTACGCCGCTCGCCCGGCCGCTCGTCATAGCTCATGGGTGGAGCAGCTCCAGGAGATTATCGTCGGTCATCGGGCGGGTGCCGGCTTCAACCTCGTGGATTTGCGTCACAAGGCGTTCGATGGTCGGGCAGGCGATGCCATGGCGGGCACCGGTGGTGACGATGGGGGCGATCTGGACGTCGACCTCGGTGCGGCGACGGCGGATGGCGAGGTCACGCCAGACGCCAGAGTGGGTTTTGGCGTTGGGACGGCTAAAGGCGACCATGGCAGCAACGCTGGCGGCGGATTGGGCCTCGGTGGCGCCGGGGGCGAAAGCGGCGGGATCGTAGCCATTGAAGCCGCGAGGCGTGACGCCCTCCGCGACCGCGACGGCCAGGGCTTCCGCCGCGAGACGACGCCAGAGCACCAGGAGATCGGGGCGGGCAAGACAGTCGGCGATACCGGCCTGGCCGAGTGCCTGGGCAAACAACATCGCGCCGTAGCCGAGCTTGCCCCACAGGTAGGACCAGATGTCGTCAGTCATGATGGCGTGAGGCTCGAACGCGAGTAGGCGGGCGTGCAGTGTTTCCAGGCGAGGGGTGATGCGACCATCGAGTTCGCCCAGGACGACGGCGCCCCGGCCTCCGAACATGATTTCGCCTGGGGCGATCCAGTCGGCGCTGAAGTTGACGAAGGCGCCGACGGTGCGAGCGCGGCCGACGATGCCAGCTATGATGTTCTCGCACAGGCCGTTCTGGAGTGAGAGCACGTAGCCGTCCGGCGCCAGATGGGGCGCGATGGCGTGGCAGGCTTCCTCGGTATGGTGGGCTTTCACCGCGAGCCAGATTTGATCCCAGGTGCCGGCGATTTCGGCGGGGACGAAGGCGGGGGCGGCGATGGCGAAGTTCTCGATGGGACCGGTGATACGGAGGCCATCGTCGCGGATAGCGGCGACGTGGTCGGCAGCGATGTCCACAAAGGTGATCTCGGCGCCGGCGCGGGCCACGTAGGCGCCCATCGTACCGCCAATAGCGCCGGCGCCCCAAATCAAGATGCGATCGGTCATGTGGATTCTCCCGCGAGGTGGCACGCGACGGGCCAGGGGCCGCCGCGTGGGATAAGGTCGGGCACGTCGCGCCGGCAGCGATCGACAGCAATGGGGCAGCGTGGGTGGAAGGCGCAGCCGGGCGGAATGGCGGCAGCTCCGGGAAGTTCACCCCGGGTGGCGGCCTCGCGTTTGCGGCGGCCGGGGACAAGGCGCGGGGCAGCGGCCAGCAGGGCCTGCGTGTAGGGGTGGCGAGGGCCAGCAAAGAGGGCGGCGGTGGGGCCAATCTCGACAATGCGGCCGAGATACATGACAGCGACGCGGTGGGTGACGTGACGGACAAGGCGGAGGTCGTGGGTGATGAACAGCAGCGTCAGGCCAAGGCGATCCTGCAGTTCGAGGAACAGGTTGACGATCTGGGCCTGCACGGAGACATCGAGCGCCGAGACCGGTTCGTCGGCGACGATCACGGCGGGCTCGACCGCGAGCGCGCGGGCGATACCGATGCGTTGGCGCTGGCCGCCGGAGAAGGCGTGAGGGTAGCGGGACGCGGCCTCGGGCGGCAGGTGGACGAGTTCGAGCAATTCGGCGACGCGGGCGGGGATGATAGCGGGCGGCACGACGGCGTGGACGCGCAGGGCTTCGGCCAACGTGTCGCGAACGGTCATGCGGGGATTGAGC
>JANXXW010000293.1 GCA_025350425.1 Rhodospirillales bacterium | reverse complement strand
ATCACCTGGCCCGGCTCCAGCCCCAGCAGTTTGGCCGCGCCGAGATATGTCTCCGGATCGGGCTTGTAGTGCCGGAACAGCTCCGTCGCGAAGATCGCGTCCCACGGCAGCCGCGCCCGTTTCGCCATGTTCACCAGCAGTGCGACGTTGCCGTTCGACAGCGGCGCGATCACGAACCCGGTCTTGAGTCGCGTCAGCCCCAGCACCGAATCCGGCCACGGGTCCAGCCGATGCCAGCCTCGGATCATGTAATCGGCGTCGGCGGCGTCGAGTTTCGCCAGCCCAAAGCGCGGCGCCAACGCACCCAGGCTTTCGCGCTGCAAATCGTCCAGCATAGTCCACGGACGCGCCCCGCTCCGCACTTCGTCCATCGACGGCGCGTAGGCCCCGCGCCAGGCATCGACCAGTCCGGCCCAGTCGGCGCCGGGGTAACGCTCCGCCCCCCACGCCGAAAAATCGGCGATCAGGCTACTGCGCCAATCCACCACGGTCCCGAACGTGTCGAACAGGATCGCCTTCACACCCGACAAATCCGTCATGCAGCCGCCTCCAAGTTTGCCATGCCGTGCTACCTGCTCTCCCCGCCAGCCGCTTCGCCCTGTGGCACAGCCGGGCCGCCACTCTGGAAGCCGTCGAACAATCCCCGCAGGAACCCCGGAGTCAATGCCGCCAGCGGATTGACACTGACGCTGGGGTTGTCCAGCCCGCCTGTCACCGAATAGGTCGCGGCGAACAGGCCGCCCCCCACCTCCGGGCTGAACAGGCGGCCGATCAGGGGGACGTTGCCCAGCAGCGTGTTGAAGAAATACGCCGGCACCACGGTACCCTGAACGTTCACCAGATGGCGATCCAGGTTGATCGAGCCTTTGGCGGTCATGCCCAGCGAGGCGCTGAAGGCCCGCGCGTCGGACAGCTCCAGCACGCCGCCACTCAGGCGGAACGGCGACACCGCCCGGCTGAAATTCAATCCCGGCCCCGTGGTAACCGCGTCCACCACGCCGTACAGCGTCATCGCCTGCAACATCTTGCCGAACGCCGGCGCGTTGCGGATACGGAAATCATCCAACTCCAGCACACCCGTCAGCGGATGCGCCGAGCTGGCGTCGTCCCAATCCCCGGTGACGGACAGCCGACCGCCGACGACATCCTTCAGCACTCCGGTTGCCCGCAGCAACCCGCCCCCATCGGTTGTCTTCACAACCAGATGCCGCCCACGCCCGGCGGGCTGCACATCGACGTTGAACCCGGTGTGCTCGCCCAGGATCCCGCGCGCACGGGCCTGCCGGATGATCCGCCCGTCGTGATCCACTTGCAGCACCAGCCCCGTCGCCTCTATCCGCCCCGCCATCAACACGCGATCGAACCGCGCATCGACCGAGTAGGGCTTTCCCGGAGCATCGTCCTTCGGCTTCGACGGAGCCGCGCTGTCGCCGAAGTAGCTCGACGCATCCAGGCTCGGCCCCGCCACCCTCACCACATAGGCATCGCCGCGTTTCGCCGGCAGCCGGATTTCGCCACTCAATTTCGTCTCGCCCAGCCGCACCGTATCCAGCCGCACCACGCTGGGTCGCCCACCGGCGAACTCGGCGCCTCCCTGGATGTCCACGCCGGCCGCCACCAGGCGCAACTGGTTCATCTGGACGATGCGGTCGCGGTCCAGCACCAATTGGGCATCCGCCGTGCCCGCGCCGCCGACCGCCTTGCGGTAGTCGATGGCGTCGGCCTGCAACGCGGTGCCGGCCAGGTCGGCATGGAGCGCGATGTCGCCGCGTCCGCCGCGCTGGAACTGGGCGTCGGCCCGGACGGGCACCGCGCCGACCAGGATGCCGGAAGTGCCAAGTCCCAAACCAACCAGCGCCGCCTCGTCCACCATGCCGGCGGCGGTCACCTTCTCGACCACCTGGCTTGGCGGCCCATTGTGGAAATCCATATCGAACGTCATCTGCGCCGGAATCCCACCCACCGTCGCATTTCCCCGCACGCCCAACCCGTCGTTGCTGGCGTCCAGATCGAGCGTGCCGCGATCCAGGTCGTATCCGGCCACCAGCGCGCCCAGATGGACGCCGGTGACATGGGCGCGGGTCTTCACCCTGATATCGTCGACTGTCGTATTGTCCTCCAGCGGCAGGCGCGTGAAGGCCACATGTCCCGTCAGTTG
>JANXXW010000291.1 GCA_025350425.1 Rhodospirillales bacterium | reverse complement strand
TCGGCGACCTGGAAACCACCACCAACGACCTGCAGGCCCCGGCCGCCACGCTCTGCCCCGCCATCGCCGAGCTGGTCGCCACGCTGCGCGCCCAGCCGGGCTGCCTCATCGCCCGCATGAGCGGCTCCGGCGCGACCTGCTTCGCCTTGACGCGGGACGCGGCAACGGCCGAGGCGATGGCGCGCGCCGTACGCAGGCCGCAATGGTGGTGCTGGGGCGGCGGCCTCAATCCGGAGCGGACGGACCGGCATTTCGCTGCGCGCTGACCTCGGCGAAGATCGCGGCTAGCAGTGGTGATTCCGCAGCGCCCAGGGGTGCAAGCGAAATCCCGTCCGAAACCGCCACTTGCCGACTTCGCGCCCGTTCCCTATTCAACGCTGCACGCAAGACGTGCCTGTTGGGGCGTCGCCAAGCGGTAAGGCACCGGATTTTGATTCCGGCATTCGGAGGTTCGATCCCTCCCGCCCCAGCCAAACTCACCGCTGTCCCAGCGTCACACCCTCGAACAAATCCTTGTACTCGCGCGGCTGAGACCGCCAGTATTGCTTTGGCGCCGAGACGTGGGCACCGAGCTTGGCCGCCGCGTGCCAGGGCCAGCGTGGGTCATACAGAATGGCACGGGCGATGGAGATGGCATCCGCCTCGCCTTGGGCGATGATCGCCTCGGCCTGCTCGGGTTCCGTGATCAAGCCGACCGCGATGGTGGGCAGGCCCACTTCGGCCTTCACGCGCTGGGCGAACGGCACCTGATATCCCGGCGCCAGCTTGATCGCCTGCAACGGAGAGACGCCGCCGGTGGTGACATGGATGGCGGCACAGCCCCGCAGCTTGAGTTCCTTGGACAGCGCCACCGTGCCTTCGATGTCCCAGCCGTTCGGCACCCAGTCGGTCGCGGAAATCCGCATCCAGACCGGCTTTCCGACGGGGAACGCTGCGCGCACGGCGTCGAACACCTCCAGCGGGAAGCGCATCCGGTTCTCCAGGCTGCCGCCATATTCGTCCTGCCGCTTGTTGGCGAGCGGCGACAGAAACTGGTGCAGGAGATAGCCGTGCGCGCCATGGATCTCGATCCCGTCGAGGCCCAGGCGGTCGGCGCGTTCGGCGGCGGCCACGAAGTCCCGCCTTATCCGGTCGAGGCCCGCGCGGTCCAGCGCCGTGGGTATGTCCTCGCCCTCGGCGTGGGGCACTGCGGAGGGCGCCTCGGTCTTCCAGCCGCCGGGCTCGTCAGGCCGGTATTGCGTGCCGCCGTGCCATGGGGCGCGGCTCGATGCCTTGCGGCCGGCATGGCTGAGTTGCACCGCGAGCGCGATCGGGGCGTTGGCCCTGATCGCGCCGACGACACGCCCCAGCGCCGCCTCGTCCGCATCCGAATAGAGGCCGAGGTCGCCCGGTGAAATCCGGCCTTCCGCCGAGATCGCCGTCGCCTCCAGGATCAACAACCCGGCACCCGACAGCGCCAGATGGCCGAGGTGGAGCATGTGCCAATCGCCAGCCTTCCCGTCCGTGGCCGAATACTGGCACATCGGCGCGATCACGATGCGGTTGGCGAGATCAAGAGCGTCGAGGCGCCACGGTTGGAACAGGTGGCTCACCGGCTGATCCTCATAGACTGGTCCTCATCGGTTATGCGTCAGACACGCCGAGTTCCTGGCGGTAGCGGCGGAAGCAGGCGGCGCCGCATTCCAACCGCATCAGCGCACCCTCGGCAATGGCGCGGGCCAGTTCGGGATTGGCCGCCACCAGCGGGTGGATGGCTTCCGCGTTCCACGAGGCGGAGTGCTTGATGTCGAGCACGGCGTGGAGATCGAAGTAATGCCGGTCCTCCGCCGGCACGCCCAGCCGCTTCAGGCCGTTTGCGACCAGCTTGGCCCGGCCCGGTGCCGTCTGCTCGATGACGCCCATGGCGCCGACGGAGTGGTAGGCATAGCGACGGTTGGCGGCCAGCCCGGCCATGGTGTTGGCCAGCGCCAGAGATTCCCACACCGTGTTCGCCACGGTCGGCTCCAGGCCGAGTTGCACCGACAGCTTGTGCAGCATGGGGCCGTGCATCCCCTTGGGATTGCCGCGTCCCATTTCGTCCCAGTAGTTGCGGGCGATCTCCAGCTTGGCCGCCTCGGGCAGCCGCACCTGGGTCAGCGCGCATAGATCGTCAAAGCCCGCCTCACCCGCGACCTCCTGGGTCAGGAACCAGCGCATCTCCGCCATGCTCGCCTGCTCGGCCAGCCATGTGAACAATGGGTCGGACTGGCCCGGACCGCTCCGGTCCAACTCCTCGAACCAGGCCACGAAGCTATCGGCATCGGTCGGCGCCTCGGCGGCGCGGCCGGCGATTTCGGCGCGGGCCTGTTCCAGGAAATGGCCCTCCAGCCGCAATCCCTCGGCCAGCTCGGAGATTTCCGCTTCCCAGCCCGAATGCGGCACGCCCGGGGTGAAACGCTGTTCGTTGAGAGCTGCGAGCGTTCGGTGCAGCTGGTCTGGTGTGGTCGGCGGCGTGATCGAAGACATTCCGTCCGGCATTGTAGTCTACCTCGTGTTGTGGTCCGTCCGCGTTACGGCCAGCACAACGGCGGCAATGCGGTCGGCGTTCCCGTAAGGTCCGTCGGTAAGCTCCTCACCGAAGACGTCCGGGTCGATTTCCTCGTAGGTCCAGGCGAGACCCGCCGCTTTCACGATAGCGATGGCGGCGGCGTGGAACGGATCTTGCCCGTCCACCATGACAGCCCCGGTGTAAAGCAGCAGCGTACCGCCGGGGGCGAGGCGCTCGCACGCGGTGGCGACGATGCGGAGCGACAACTCCGCGCCAAGCGGTCCGCCGCCATGGCGGTAGGCACGCGCGGCCTGGTCCACGAGATAGGGCGGGTTGGAGACGATCAGGTCGAACTCGCCGGGGATGTCTGCGAGCAGGTCGCTGATGCAGGCCGACACGGAGGTGCCGGCGAGGGCCGCGTTGACGCGGGTCAGCGCGAGGGCGGCGGGGTTGATATCGACCGCGATCACCTCTGCCTCCGGCCGCAGCCGGGCCGCCAGGATGGCCCCCGGCCCGGCGCCGCAGCCGATATCGACGACGCGGAGAACCGGGCCCTGGCGGTGCTCCAGGGCCGCCTGGATGGCACGGGCGAATCGGTAGGTGTCGGGGCCGAAGTACACCGCATCCGCGGCATTGGTGGGATAGGCGGAGTGGAAGAACATGAGGCCGTCGAGGGTCGAGAGCCGCAGCGCGCTGCACCAGCCCGGCCCGTGCGCACGCAGGATACCGGCGGCCTGCATCAGCGCGAACAGGCCGGGCGGGAGGATCTCGGGCAGGAACGGACGGCTCCATCCGAGCACGTCGCGCAGGTCCCGCGCCCAGGCATTGCCGGGCCGGGCGTTGACCCGCGCGTGGGTGGCCGGGGTGGGCGTGACGAAGCTGTAGCCGGCGGCGGCTACGGCGCGGGCGAGATCGGCCAGGGCGTTCTCGGGCATGACCTAACCGCGTGCCCCCGTCAGCACCGCGAGATCGGCGGCGTCGAGCATGGCCGGCACGCCGGAGCGGATCAGGGCGGCGAAGGCCTCGTCGGGCATCATGGTGGTGAGGCAGTACAGCTTGCCGGGGCCGGTGTTTTCCAGCGTGTGCTCCTGGCCGGGCGGAACCACCAGCACATCGCCCTGCCGCACCACGTGGCTGTGGCCGCCGCCCTGGGCAAGGCCCTCGCCGCTCAGCACCACGAACTGCTCCCAGGCCGCGCGGTGGGTGTTGGGGGGCGTGCGCCCGCCACGCTCGAAGATCTCCACGACGGTCACGAACGGGACGCCGTCGGCGATGGGGTCGGCGAGCATGACGAAATAGTTGCTGTCTCCCGGCGCGATGCGAAAGCACGGGCAGTCGGCGGGCGAGCGGGCGATTGGGTTCATGAATGCTCCTTACGCTAAAAACCGGAATGCTAAACGATGGGCGATAGTCGCCGCTCGATCAGCCATACGCCGCGCGCGATCAGCGAGTTCAGGGCCAGGTAGATGGCACCCGCACACAGGAACACCTCGAACGAGCGGAAGGTGTCGCCGATGATCTGGTGGGCGATGCCGGTGATCTCCATCAGAGTAATGATGCTGGCGAGCGCAGTCGATTTCACCATGATGACAATTTCGTTGCCGTAGGCTGGCAACGCCTGGCGCACCGCGAGCGGCAGCACGATCAGACGGAACAGCCGGAAGGGGGACAGGCCGAGCGCGCGGCCAGCCTCGATCATGCCCGAGGGCACCGCGATCAAGCCGCCCCGGATGATCTCGGAGGCGTAGGCCGCCGTGTTCAGCGCCAGCGCCAGAACAGCGCACCAGTAGGGCTGCCGCAGGAACGGCCACAGGACCGAGTGCCGCAACGCGGGAAACTGGCTGAGGCCGTAATAGATCAGGAAGATCTGCACCAGCAGCGGTGAGCCGCGGAACACGAACACGTAGGCGCGCACGAACAGGCTGCCGATGCCCGAGGACCGCCGCAGCAGCGCGAGCGCCAGGGCCAGCACGCCGCCCGCCAGGATGGAGATAGCCGACAGCGACAGCGTCAGCGGCAGGCCGCCGAGCAACTGGCCGATGGTGTCGGTGAGGAACGCCGGGTCGATCATCGCGCCGCCGTCCAGCCGCGCCGGCTGTGCCGCTCGGCGGCCTGGAACAGCGCGCCGGACATGCTGGTGATGACGAGATAGAGGGCCGCGCCGGTGACGTAGAACAGGAACGGCTCGCGGGTGGATCCGGCGGCGACGCTGACCTGGCGCAGCAACTCGACCAGCCCCGTGACCGAGATGAGTGCCGATTCCTTCACCACGAGCTGCCAGACGTTGCCCATGCCAGGCAACGCGGCACGCAGGATCTGCGGCGCGAGGACATGGCGCAGCACCCGCCAGCGGCTGAGGCCCAGGGTTCGCCCGGCTTCGCCCTGCCCGCGCGAAACCGCGCCGACCGCGCCCCGGATCACCTCGGTCTGGTAGGCCCCGGACACCACAGCGACCGCGAGTGCCCCGGCGGTGAAGCCGTTGAGGCCAACGAAGCCATCATGGCCCATCCAGCGGCCGATGCTGGTGAGCACCTGGCTGCCACCGAAGTAGAACAGGTAGATCACCAGCAGGTCGGGCACGCCGCGCAGCACCGTGGTGTAGGCGGTTGCAAGCCAGCCCGCGACGCGCCCGCCGGACAGCTTGGCCCACGCGCCGAGCCCGCCGATCGCAAGGCCGATGGCAAAGGCGGTGACGGACACCGCCACCGTCATCCCCGCCGCCCATAGCAGCTGCGCGCCCCAGCCGGTCGGGCCGAACCCGGTCAGTGCCAGGCTCGGCAGCCCCATCATCGCGCGAAGGCTAGGAGGGCGGCGTCAGATCGAGTTTGAACCACTGGTTCGAGAGCCGGGCGAGCGTGCCGTCGGCGGTGGCGGCCTTGATCGCAGTATCGAACATCCCCTTCAGTTCGGGATCGGATTTCCGCAGCCCCACACCGGATCCGATGCCGATCGGGCCACCGCCGAAGGCCGGGCCGGTGAACACGATGTCCTTGCCCTGGGGCGTGTCCATCGCCGCCTTCACGTTGGCGGCGGCGGCCAGGATCGCGTCGATGCGGCCGGCTTCGAGGTCGAGGTTGAATTCCTCGGCGGTCTTGTAGACGCGGACATCTGCCACGCCCTTGAAGTAGCTGTTCATGAAGTCGGCCTGGATGGTGCTGACCTGCACGCCGATCGCCTTGCCCTTCAGCTTGGCGCGCAAGGGTTCGATCGCCGCCCGCGCCGCCGCGTCATCGTCCAGATTGATCCGCGTGCCGGTGCCGGGCAGATTCTCCATGCCGCCGCCCTTTGTGGTCGCCAGCACGGTCGGGCTGCTGACATAGGGGACGGAGAAGGCGATCACCTCCATGCGCTTGGGCGTGATCGACAGCGCCGCCATGATGGCGTCGTACTTGCCGGCGTTGAGGCCGGGCAGGATGCCGTCCCAATCCTGCGCCACCACCTCGCACTCAGCCTTCATGCGTTTGCAGAGGTCGGCAGCGAGATCGATCTCGAAGCCGGCCAGCTTCCCGTCCGCGTTCTGCATGTTGTACGGCGGGAACGCGCCCTCGGTCGCGATCTTGATCTTGGGCCAGTCCTTCGCCTGGGCGGAGACACCGAGCAGCAGGGCTAGGGCAAGCGAACAGGCGAATTTCGCGTTCATGACAGGTCTCCTCCGGGTGACGATATGACCTTAGCGGGCTCTGTTGCAAACTTTGGCGTTGTCCGTGGGGATGGGGTTCGAGCATGGGGGCGACGGCGTCATGTCGGACTTCGGGGGGCGTCACTTCGAAGGTGAGATCGTGCTCTGCGCGGTCCGGTGGTATTGCCGATTTGGAGTAACTTATCGCGATCTCGAGCAGATGATGGGCGAGCACGGCGTCTTGGTTGACCATTCGACGATCTATCGTTGGGTTCAGCGATACGCGCCCGAGATGGAGAAACGGCTGCGCTGGCAGTGGCGGACGCTGCGCTCGACAAGCTGGCGCGTCGATGAGACCTACGTGAAGGTCAGCTGAAGACGGCCCATGCCACGATCAAGGGTTTCGAGGTGATGCGCGCGCTTCGCAAGGCACAGGCATCCGCCTTCAACATCACGAATGACATTCGCGGCGAGGCCCGTATCGTCGAGCGCGCGTTTGGGCTAGGCGCCTCGGCTCTGGCCGAAATGGTCCAGCTTGTCTGCGAACAGTTCGATCTCGCGGCATCGTAACGAGCTACCTGACCCGATTGGTCGTTTCGCGCGCCCGTCGCCAAAGATTGCAACAGGACCTCCCGAACTTACCCCAAACAGGCTACAGGTCCGGCCCTAACTATATCGTGATACATTATGGATTATAAATCGCTTATCTCGAACGGCGTAAAAAATACGAGGGAAACGATGATCGGTAACAGCAGGCGTGATTTTTTTGGCACGGCGGCGCTAGGCGTCGGTGGGCTACTGGCATTGACGAACGCTGCTTCTGCAGAAACAGCAAAGGGAGACCACGGCCAAGCTGGCGAAGGCGGTTTTGGTCGGCAGAGCGTGCCTTTGGCACCAGGTGCCACAGTTGCCTACCATGACCCAAAAGACGTCGCTGAGATGCCGGCGTTCACCCGTTCACTCGATGGGTCCCAGCCGAAGATCACTTCAGGTGGTTGGGCCAAGGAGTCCACGGAACATCAGTTGCCGATCATGAAG
>JANXXW010000269.1 GCA_025350425.1 Rhodospirillales bacterium | reverse complement strand
CCGAACGCAGGCAAGTCGACCAGTTCGACCCGTCGGCGGTCCTTCAGCCACACCGCCCCGATCCCCGCCCGGTCCGCCACCGTCGGCAGGTCGCGCAACGGCGTCGGCGCGTAATTGGCCCAGGAGGTGATCTCAGCCTTGGCCTTGAGGAAGCCCGAGGCCGGCAGCACGACCATGCCCGGCGTGCCCTGGCGCGGGTTGAGCGCGAAGCGGAACGGCGGCGCGCTCAAGCCGACACCGCGCGGCGGGAGAAATGGCGGACGCGCGAGGCGGTTAGCAATGCAAGGCAGGGAGCAAACATGAACATGCCATACAGCCATACCGCCGCCGTTACACCGCCGGTTATGCCACCGGGCTCCGTAAGCCCCGCCATATTGGTAACGAGGCCGGCGAACGCGGAGCCGAACGCGTTGCCGATCATCACAATGACCGTCAGCGAGGCGGAGGCGAGGTCGCGTTCGGAATGGGACGCGAAGCGGTAGACCCTGGCACAGAGATGCGGCCATCCGAGACCGATGCCGAGCCCGATCGCGAACAGGGCCGCGCCGATCCCAGCCATCACCGCGAAGCCACCGTCCGATATCGGCATCAGCAGCCACAGCCCAGCCAGTCCCAAGACCTCCACCGCCGGGCCGACGGTCATCGCCGCGCGGGAGCCACGCTCGGCGGCACCGGAGAAACCGATCGAGCCGAGCGACCAGCCGGCCGACATCAGCGCCGACATGTAGCCCGCGTGCAGCGGCGTCATCGCGTGCAGGGTTTGTAGAAAGTAAGGAACGAAGATTTCCGTCGCCATGCCCATCAGAAGTAGGAACTGGGTGCTGAAGATGGCGCCGATGGGTGTGCGGGGATCGCACGCGCCGAGCGGCATCAGCCGCGATCCGCCACCGGCCTCACGGCGCACGAACCAGACGAAGATCGCTACCGCCACCAGCACGCCCGCGCCGTTGCGTCCGGCGCCGCTCGACGCGCTGGCCACCGAGAGGGCCATGACGCTGGCCAGCAGAAGGGCGAGGCTGCCGATGGGCAACCTTGTCGCCACCTGCGTGGGATGCACGGGTTGGCGTGCCAGACAACGCTCCACCAAAAGCGCGAATAGCGGGGTGATCGCGAGCACGGCCCAGAAAGCTGGCCGCCAGACGCCGTATTCGGCGAACACGCCGCCCAGGGCCGGGCCGAGCAGCGTCGCCACGCCCCACACGGTGGAGACGACGGCAATGGCACGGGGCCAGAGGCGTTGGGGGAACAGGATGCGGATCATGCTGAAGGAGAGGGCGGACAGCGTGCCGGCCCCCAGGCCCTGCACGAAGCGGCCGGCCAACAGCACCAACATGTCGGGCGCCAGCGCACATAGTAAGGTACCGGCGCCGAACAGCGCGAGGGCTGCGCGATAGCTGTCGCGTGGGCCTATACGCGCCTGGATGCGCGAACAGCAGGCCCCCCCGAGTAGCGACGCCACAACGTAAAGCGTGGTGTTCCAGGCGAGGTATTCGAGGCCGCCGATGTCCCGCACCACGGTTGGCAGGATGGTGGTGACGATGAAGGTATTAATGGCGTGCATGGCCATGCCGCCGCCGACCACACCTGACCGCGCCGCGTTGCCGCCGCGCAGCAATTCGCCCCAACCCGGCGTGCTGCCGTCCATCGGCCCTTCATCCATGGGCATCATTCCTTTCCCCCTGCGAGGCTTGCCCCCCGGCCCCGTCGTGGGTAACCACTTTCGAAGCGGGAGGATACATCATGCATATTACGATCCTTGGGGGAGCAGGCTTCCTGGGCCAGAAGGTTGCCGCGCGGCTGGTGCGGGACGGGCTGCCAGACGGACGGCGCGTGACGTCACTGACGTTGTTCGACCTTGCGGCGCCGGCCGTGCCCGAAGCTGCGTTTCCGGTCCATGCCCTCGCGGGCGACCTTGTAGACCTGCCGGGTGCGGCGATCCCGGAGGACACTGACATCGTGTTCCACCTCGCTGCCGTGGTCAGTGCCGCTGCCGAGGCTGACTACGAACTGGGGCGACGGGTGAACCTGCGCGGTACCGACGCGGTGATCGATGCCTGCCGCAAGCTCGCCCGCCCTCCCCGATTGGTGTTCACCAGCAGCGTCGCCAGCTTCAGCGGGGGCCAGGCCGCGCGGCTGGAGGACGATTCGCGGCAGCTGCCGGCCAACAGCTACGGAGCGCAGAAGGCGGCGGCCGAACTGCTGCTGTCGGACGCTTCGCGCCGCGGCTTCCTCGACGCGGTGTCGCTGCGGCTGCCGACCATCGTCGTGCGGCCCGGGCGGCCCAACCAGGCGGCGAGCAGCTTCTTCTCGGCAATCATCCGCGAGCCGCTACTGGGCCTTGGCACGGTGCTGCCGGTGCCGCGTGATTTCGCGGTGTGGGTCGCGAGCCCCCGGCGGGCGGTGGAATGGCTGCTGCACGCGGCAACGCTTGATACCGCCGCCATGGGGCTGGACCGGAGCATCACGCCGCCAGGGCTGAGCGTGACCGTGGCAGAGATGCTGGCGGCGCTGGACATCGTGGCACCGGGCGCGTCGGCACTGGTGCGGGAGGAGTCCGATCCTCGTATCGCGAGCATCGTGGGCGAGTGGCCCGCTTGCTTTATGCCGAGACGGGCCGAAACCCTGGGGTTCACGGCGCATGAGGGCCTGGAGGATTTGGTGCGGGCCTTTGTTGCGGACGATCTCGCGGCGACGCGGCAAGACCGACTCCTGCGATGACGAACCTGTAATCGATCAAGATCCGGTCACGCAAATCGTTACGGGAACTTAATACGTTACATACACGCTAACCGATTGATCCCGTCGGCCAATCGGCCCAAGCATGTGGGTGTCAATGTCTTGCCGATTGGTGGCCGCCGTCGTAGCCGGATTTGTGGGGCAGCAGTTTTCTGGACGTTCATGGCGGGTCTTTTAAGAAGCAGGATTAATCCTGCTGAAGCAAACGTTCCGGTTAGTCCCGGGAACAAGCGCGAAGGCTTCTCCCTGCGCCTGTGTCGCAGCGTGCAGGGGTGGGGTGCGCGCGTCCGCAAGCCGGTGAACGATTGGGTGCTCCATGCCCCGCAAACGCTGCGGGCGCTGGTTCGGGCCGACGAGATCTGGCTGGTCATGCTGGCGGCGTTGGTCGGCATCGCGGCTGGCCTCTGCGTGACGGCGATGGGCTGGGTGACGCAGTTCATGCACCAGGTGCTGTTCAACATCTCCAGCTCGCAGCGTCTGAGCGGGCAGGTGGAACTGGAGCGCTACCGGACCATCCTCGTGCCATGCCTCGGCGGTCTTGCGGTAGGCGGATTGGGCGCAGCCATCGCTCGGTGGTGGCCACGCCGCGCGGTCGATCCGATCGAGGCAAACGCGCTGTACGGCGGGCGCATGTCGGTAAACGACAGCCTGATCGTGGTGCTGCAAACAGTGCTGTCCAACGGCGTCGGGTCCAGCGTAGGGCTGGAAGCCGGTTACACGCAGATCGGGGCTGCCATCGCCTCGCGACTTGGACGCAGCTTCCGGGTGCGGCGCGGCGACCTTCGCCTGCTGGTCGGGTGTGGCGCCGCCGGGGCCATCGCGGCGGCGTTCAACGCGCCGTTGACCGGCGCCTTCTACGCCTTTGAGCTGGTGATCGGCACCTATACGCTGGCGACCCTGGCGCCAGTGCTGGTCTCGGCGATCTCGGCGGTGTCGGTGGTGCGTGTCCTGATCCCGCACGAATACGGGTTCGACATACGGGTGCCCACCGCCATCGAGCCGGCGGACTACGTGCCGATCCTGGTTCTCGGCGTCATCTGCGCCGGCGGTGGCATCGCG
>JANXXW010000258.1 GCA_025350425.1 Rhodospirillales bacterium | reverse complement strand
CCGCCGCGCGTGACGCTTGGCAGGTTCCGGATCGCCAGCATGGCTGAGCACCACAGCAGCAGGAATGCGCCGACCAGGGTCTGGTAGATCAGCGGCGCCACATGCGGCAACAGCGCGGCACCGATGGGAACGCCGATCACTCCGCCGACCACGAACGGCAAAAGCCGCCGCCAATCAAAGCCGCCGCGAAGACCGGCGACCGACACCAACTGTCCCACGAACGAGCCACCCACGGCGAGCGGTCCGGCCAGGTCCGGCGCCAGCGTCCAGGACCAGATCGCCATGGCGGTCAGCGCGAAACCGAAGCCAGACAGCCCCTGGACGAACCCCGCCAGTACGGCACCGGCGAGGATGGCTGTGGTTGCGTCCATCCAGCTAATTCACCCCGAATTACTTCACCCCGGCTACTTCACTGACGAAAACGCGGTCGGCGTCAGGAACTGGCTGCTGATGTTGGCCACGATCGGACCGTCCTTTTCGCTTTCGGC
Source organism: Rhodospirillales bacterium (assembly GCA_025350425.1). Taxonomy (GTDB): domain Bacteria; phylum Pseudomonadota; class Alphaproteobacteria; order Acetobacterales; family Acetobacteraceae; genus JANXTF01. Next base: position 5,824 of record JANXXW010000258.1, on the reverse strand, counting down.
CCGGGCCGTCAACCACTCGCTGTCGGTCTGGAACGCCAACCATTTCGTCTCGCGCTCGGCCATCGAATCCCAGGAGAGCAGGTAGAGCAACTCGTTGTTGCTCTCGCCGATCACCGTGGTCCAGAACCCGGCCTGCCGGACGCCGTGCTTCTTCCAGATGTCGAGCGTGTGGTCCTGGAAGCGCCGCAGCAATGCCGGCAGCCGGTTCGGCAGGCACTTATAAACGCGTAATTCGTAGATCATCCGCTTCCCTGTCATGCCTGGGCCTTTCCTTCAGCCACATGGTCGTTATCGTGCCCCGAGATGGAAGGAAGGTGAAGCCAGTGCATGTCGTCGTCATCGGCGCGGGGATCGTAGGGGCCGCGACCGCGCTGGAACTGCAGCGCGACGGTCACCGCGTCACCATCGTCGAACCCGGGGATCCCGGTGGCGAACAGGCGGCCAGTTATGGCAACGGGTGCTGGCTCAGTCCCAGTTCCGTCATCCCGATGTCGGCGCCGGGATTGTGGCGCAAGGTGCCGGGCTATCTCGCCGACCCGCTCGGACCGCTCGCCATCCGCTGGTCCTACCTGCCGCGCCTGCTGCCTTGGCTCCGGCGCTTCGTGCAAGCAGGCTCCACCCCCGCCCGCGTGCGGCGGATTGCCCATGCGCTCCGTCCCTTGGTTGAGGATTGCCCGGCCCGGCATCGTGCCTTGGCCGACGAGGCCGGCATCGGCGACCTCATTGAGCGGCGCGGGTTGCTGTACGTGTTTCCGAGCCGTGCCGATTTCGAGGCGGAGGCGCTGTCCTGGCAGATCCGGCGGGAAACCGGGGTGCGCTGGATCGAGCTTGACGAGAATGACCTGCGCCAGCGCGAGCCGAACCTCGACCGTCGGTATACCTTTGGCCTCGTGGTCGAGGATGGCGGACACTGCACGGATCCCGGCGCCTACGTCGCTGCCCTGGTGGCGCATGCACAGGCACAAGGCGCAGTACTGATGCGAACGCGCGCCCAACGCCTCGACATCGAGAACGGCCATCTGCGGGCCGTCATCACCGACATGGGCGAAATCGTCTGCGACCGTGCCGTAATCGCCGCTGGCGCGTGGTCCAAGGAATTGGCGGCCCAGGCCGGCGACCGCGTGGTGCTGGAGACCGAGCGTGGCTATCACGCGGTCATCGCAGACCCGGAAGTGTTCAACCGCACGCCCATGATGCCGAGCGACGGCAAGATGGCGACCACCATGACCCGAACGGGGTTGCGGATCGCGGGACAGGTCGAACTAGCCGGCCTGCAAGCCGCGCCGAACTGGAAGCGCGCCGAAATCCTCCGTGACTATGCACTCCGTACTTTCCCTGGCCTGCCCCGCGACCTGCCGGCCGATCGCATCAAGGTGTGGATGGGCCACCGCCCCTCCACGCCGGACGGGCTGCCGTGCATGGGGTTCGCGTCAGGTTGCGCCGATGTGGTGCATGCGTTCGGGCACGGGCATGTCGGACTGGCCTCCGGGCCAAAATCCGGAAGGCTCGTAGCGGACCTCGTGAGTGGAAATGTGCCGGTTATCGACCCCGCGCCCTACAGTCCCTCACGCTTCAACTAAATCGACCACGCTAAAATCTCCTCGTAAAAACGTGAAGCGGTGCCGATTAGCCATATCTGCGCGGCCTGATCCCCGCGTGGAACCACTCGATCATGCTGACAATGTCGAACACCGGTAACCCGACGACCTCACGCAGAGCCCGCGCGTACGGCGGCATGTTGGTGCATTCCAGCACGATCGCGCCGACCTCCGGGTGCGCTGCCACCAGCGAGCGCCCGGCATCCAGGATGTCCTGCTCGGCCAGCGCCACGTCCATGTCCTGTTTCTCGGCGCGGATCAGCACGCGGAAAAATTCGCGCCCTCCCTCGGTTCCCGCGACCGGGACATCCAGCGGCACGCCGGCCGCCGTCAGATGCGCGTCGGTCAGGCTCGACTTCGACACCGTGACGATCCCAACCCGCTTGCCCGGCGGCAACATCGCTTGCACCCACGGCACCTGCATCAGCGCGCTCGTCGCCACCGGCACGCATACGTGGGCCGCCAGCTCGCGTTGGAACAATGTGAGGAAACCGCAATTCGTGGTCAGTGCCTCCGCCCCCTGATCCACCAGTTCGGCGGCGGCGGCGAGGAAATCGTCGAGCAACCCCTCAGCCCCTTGCAGCACCACGCGCTCCGGAGTGGCGCCCTTCACCACGCGATACATCACCGGGAACGGCCACGTGGTCGCGTTGCCCATATCGCCGGGGATGCGCGGAAAGCGCGCATCCAGCATCAATATGCCGAGTGGAGCGCCATAGACGGCCTTGCCGCCGCGCGCGATCAGGGGTTCGGTCATGATTGCTCCGAGTTGCCCAAATACGGGCGCCGAGCGATGCTTGCACGCAGCAAAAATTAAGGAAACGACCATGACAGAATACGGCTTCACGCGCGCCGATCTTCAGGTGTTGGCGCAATGGGACACGCCAACCATCTGCAACGGATTGGAAATCGTCGCCGCCCACCGCCGCTCCATTGGCTTCACGGTCGAGCCGATGGTCGCCGTGGATCGCAAGTTCGCCCCGATCGTCGGTCTCGCCCGCACTGGCATGATCCGCGCCAAGGAAGCGCCGCGTCACGCCATTCCGGAACGCGAGGACTGGTACGAATACGTCGAAGCCACCGACCTGCCCACAATTGCGGTGATCCAGGACATCGACGATACGCCTGGCTATGGCGCGTTTTGGGGCGAGGTACAGACGACCGTCCATAAGGGCCTGGGCGTGCTTGGCTGCGTCACCAACGGCTCGTTCCGGGACCTTGATATGCTGGCGCCGGCGTTTCAGATCGTCGGCGGGCGGATCGGCCCGAGTCATGCGCATGTCCACATGGTTGATATGGCGCATCAAGTGAATATCTTCGGCATGATGGTTGGTCATAACGATGTAATTCACGCCGATTTCCACGGAGCCGTGGTCATTCCGGCCGATTGCGTAAAGCGTCTCCCGGAGGCGATCGACCTTTTGACACGGCGCGAAAAAGTCATCCTCGACATCGCCAAGGCACCCGGCTTCAACGCGGCTAAAATGCGAGACGCGCTGCGAATGTCTGGCGAAATTCACTAGGTTGCAATCCTGTTCCATGAGCTGAAGGCGACGCTTCGGCTCGCACTACCAATGGTCGTCGCCCAACTGGCCTTGTTTGGCCAGTTGGTGATCGAGGCGGTTCTGGCTGGGCATCTCGACGGACGGACGCTGGCGGCAGTGGCGTTGGGCGCCAGCATCAGCTTCCTTGGCAACATGGTCTGCTCGGGGCTGATGCTGGCCGTGCCACCGACGGTCGCCCAACTCGACGGCGCAGGCCGCCGCAACGAGGTCGCTGCGGTGTTCCGCCAAGGAGTTCTGTTGGCCCTTTGCGTTGGCACGCTGATCGGCTGTGCCGTCTTCTGGTGCGGCCCGCTGCTGGTGGCAGCACTCGACACGCCGCCGGAACTGACCCGCGATGTTACGGCCTACCTTCATAGAGCGGCCTTCGCGCTCCCCGCCGTCGCACTGTTCTTCGCGTGCCGTGGTGTTTCCGAAGGGCTGTCGCTGCCGCGTCCGACCATGGTGATCTCGGCGGCCTCGCTCGTGCTGCTTTTACCGCTCGGCTATGGGCTGATGTACGGCGCGTTCGGCCTTCCGCGTGGCGGAGCGGGCGGGGCAGGGCTCGCCGGCAGCATTGTCTGTATACTCGAAGCGGCGGCGTTCGTCGTGTGGCTCCGGATCGGCCCGCGTTATCGCGGCACCGGCCCGCGCACGGGCAGCTTCCGGCCAGACTGGCCCGCTCTGCGCGCCTTGCTTCGTATCGGGCTGCCCATGGCGTTCAGCCTGTTGATGGAAAGCGCCCTGTTCAGCTTCGCGGCCCTGGCAATCGGGCGGTTTGGCGAGGTGCAGGTAGCCAGCCACCAGATCGCGCTCAACGTGGCCGGTGCGGCCTTTATGGTGCCACTCGGGATCGCCTACGCCATGACGGTCCGGATCGGTCGCGCCGTCGGGCGTGGTGATCTGGCTGGCATCCGGCGCGCGGGGATCGCGGGCTTCACGCTCGTGATGGTCACCCAGACGCTCTCCAGCCTGCTGATTTTCTCCCTGCGCTGGCCGATCGCGCGCCTCTACACCGCCGATCCGCCCGTCGTTGCGGGAGCGGCGACTCTGCTGCTGCTGGCTGGCGTATTCCAGTTCGCCGACGGCTTCCAGGTCGCGGCCAACGGCGCCCTGCGCGGCATCAAGGATGCCCGGTTACCCATGCTCCTGACCGCCCTCGCCTACTGGGGGGTCGGGATGCCGGTCGGCCTGTATCTCGCCGTGGGGCAGGGGCTCGCAGCGCCAGGCATGTGGGGCGGACTGATCGCCGGGCTCTTTGCGGCGGCGGTGCTGCTCACCTGGCGCTTCGCTTACCGCGTGCGGCACTTGATCTGGCACGGCACCCCGGCGACAGTCGATGCAGCATGACCGAACTCCTGTCGATCGAAGGCCTCCGCACCACCTTTCGCACTGCCAACGGCCCGATCGCGGCCGTGGACGGCGTGAGCGTGGGAGTGGCGCGAGGTAAAACGCTTGGCATCGTGGGCGAGAGCGGTTGCGGAAAGTCGATGCTGTCCCTCTCCGTCATGCGCCTGGTCCCGCAACCCGGCCTGATCGCGGCCGGCCGGGTGATGTTCGACGGCCAGGACCTGCTGAAGCTGCCACAGTCCGGAATGCGGGAAATCCGTGGCAACCGAATCGCCATGATCTTCCAGGAGCCGATGACCAGCCTGAACCCGGTGTTCACCGCCGGCGATCAGATCGTGGAAGCTATGCGCGCGCATGACCGTCGCGCCAGCTCCAGCGCGTTGAAGGCTCGCGCCATTGAAAGCCTCACCCGCGTCCGCATCCCCGCTCCTGCGCGACGCTTCGACGAATATCCGCACCAGATGTCCGGCGGAATGCGGCAGCGCGTGATGATCGCCATGGCGCTCGCCTGCGAACCCGACCTCCTGATCGCCGACGAGCCGACCACGGCGCTGGACGTGACGGTGCAGGCCCAGATACTCGACCTGTTGCGCGAGTTGCAGCAGCAGAGCGGCATGGCGATCATCCTCATTACCCACGATCTCGGCGTTGTGGCCGAAATGGCCGACGAGGTGGCCGTGATGTATGCCGGCCGAGTGGTCGAACGCAGTCCGGGCGCCGCGATCTTCGACGATCCGCAGCACCCCTACACCCTGGGCCTGCTCGGCAGCATCCCCAAGCTGGAGGAGACACACGAACGCCTGCTCGCCATCGAGGGCGCGGTCCCGGCACCGTTCGACCTGCCTACCGGCTGCCGGTTCCATCCTCGCTGCGTGTTTGAGGTCGCGGCGTGCCGGACTGTCGATCCACCGCTCCGCACCCTGGGCGTAGGGCACGAGGCGGCGTGTATCAGGGCGCCCGTCGAGGTCGCGGTTGCCGAGGAGATGGCGGCTTGAGTGCGCACCTGCTGGAAGTGACCAACCTCGCCAAGCACTATCCGGTCAGGCGCGGTCTGGTGATGACGCGCTCGGTCGGCGTGGTCCGTGCCGTGGACGGCGTTTCGTTCTCGCTCGACCGGGGTGAGACCCTGGCGCTGGTCGGCGAAAGCGGCTGCGGCAAGTCCACCACGGCGCGGCTCGTGCTGCGGTTGATCGAGCCGACCGCGGGCGCGGTCGCGTTCGAGGGCACCGACATCACCAAGCTCGACGGCGCGCCGATGCGCAAGCTGCGCCGGCGGATGCAGATCGTATTCCAGGACCCGTTCGCCTCGCTCAACCCGCGCATGGCCGTCGGTGC
>JANXXW010000234.1 GCA_025350425.1 Rhodospirillales bacterium | reverse complement strand
CTGATCAACCGCAGCGAGCTGTGGAAGGGCAAGCCCGTAAAGGGGCTTACTGTCGGCAAACACTCCACCGGTGGTCGTAACAACCACGGGCGGACCACAAGCTTCTTCCGCGGCGGTGGACACAAGCAATCCTACCGGTTGGTGGATTTCAAGCGTCGCAAGCGCGATGTGCCCGGCACGGTCGAGCGGATTGAATATGACCCGAACCGGACGGCATTCATCGCCCTGATCAAGTATCAGGACGGCGAGTTGTCCTACATTCTGGCGCCGCAGCGTTTGCGTGCTGGCGATGTCGTCGTGGCGGCTCTGCGCGCCGACATCAAGCCAGGCAATGCTATGACGCTCGCCACCATCCCGGTCGGCACGATCATCCATAACATCGAGATGAAGGCCGGCGCGGGCGGCAAGATAGCGCGAGCTGCCGGGCAATACGCGCAGCTGGTCGGCAAGGATGCCGGCTACGCGCAGATCAAGTTGATGTCTGGCGAACTGCGCCTGGTGCGTGGTGAGTGCATGGCCACGATCGGCGCCGTGTCGAACCCAGACAACTCCAACCAGAGCCTCGGCAAGGCTGGCCGCGCTCGTTGGATGGGTCGTCGTCCGCACAATCGTGGTGTGACGATGAACCCGATCGACCATCCGCACGGCGGTGGTGAAGGCCGCACCTCGGGCGGCGGTCATCCCCGCACTCCGTGGGGCAAGCCGACCAAGGGCTACAAGACACGCGTCAACAAGCGGACCGACCGTCTTATTATCCGCAACCGCAGCAAGGGTAAGGGCTGATCCATGGCACGTTCCGTTTGGAAGGGCCCGTTCGTGGATGGGTACCTGCTCAACAAGGCCGAAGCCTCGAAGGCCTCTGGCCGCAACGAGATCATCAAGATCTGGTCGCGTCGTTCGACGATCCTGCCGCAGTTCGTGGGTCTCGTGTTCGGCGTCTATAATGGTCACAAATTCCTGCCGGTGCAGGTGAGTGAGAATATGGTGGGTCACAAGTTCGGCGAGTTCTCGCCGACGCGGACCTTTACCGGTCACTCGTCGGATAAGAAGGCGAAGCGAGGCTAAGATGAGCAAGCCGAAAACCCCGCGCACTCTGTCCGAGACGGAAGCACAGTGCGTTCTGCGCAACGTCCGCACGTCGCCGCGCAAACTTAACTTGGTGGCTGGTTTGATTCGTAACCGTCCCGCGGCAGCAGCCGTGGCGACGCTTACGTTCAGCAAGCGCCGTATCGCCCATGACGTTCGCAAGGCTCTGGAAAGTGCCATCGCGAACGCCGAAAATAACCACCAGCTCGACGTCGACCGTCTTGTTGTCACGCGCGCAGAAGTCGGCAAGTCGATTGTGATGCGTCGTTTCCAGGCGCGTGGCCGCGGTAAGGCCGCGCGCGTTGAGAAATGGTTCAGCCATTTGAAGATCGTCGTTGCCGAGCGGGCGCAAGAGCCGGCCGAGCCGGTCAAGGGAGCCGCATAGGATGGGTCACAAGGTCAATCCGATCGGGCTTCGGCTCGGCATCAATCGCACCTGGGATAGCCGCTGGTTTGCCGGCGGCGATTACTCGACTTTGCTTCATGCCGACATCAAGCTCCGTTCGCATCTGCGTGCGAAGCTGTCCGGTGCGGGCGTTTCACGTGTCGTGATCGAGCGTCCGGCCAAGAAGCCGCGCGTCACGATCTACGCCGCACGCCCCGGAGTGGTGATCGGCAAGAAAGGTCAGGACATCGAGAACCTGCGTAAGGATCTCGCGAAGATGGCCAAGGGTGAAGTCACCCTGAACATCGTCGAAATCCGTAAGCCGGAGATCGACGCAACCCTGGTGGCCGAGAACATCGCCCAGCAGCTGGAGCGTCGGGTGGCTTTTCGTCGCGCCATGAAGCGCGCCGTGCAGTCTGCGATGCGCCTTGGTGCCCAGGGCATTCGTATTAACTGTGGCGGCCGTTTGGGCGGAGCCGAGATCGCGCGTACCGAGTGGTATCGTGAGGGCCGGGTGCCGTTGCACACGCTGCGTGCTGACATCGATTACGGTGTGGCGACGGCGAAGACGACCTACGGCACATGCGGCGTAAAGGTCTGGATCTTCAAGGGCGAAATCCTGACGAACGATCCGACCGCGCAGGACCGCCGCGCCGCCGAACAAGCGCCGCAGCGATAACGGCGCGCGAAGGAACATAAGACATGCTTTCTCCTAAGCGGACGAAGTACCGCAAAGCGCATAAGGGCCGTATTCACGGTCTCGCCAAGGGCGGGACAACGTTGAATTTCGGTGCCTTCGGCCTCAAAGCGATGGCTCCGGAGCGGATCACTGCCCGCCAGATCGAAGCGGCTCGTCGGGCCATCACTCGCGCCATGAAGCGCGCTGGTCGTGTCTGGATTCGTATTTTCCCAGATGTGCCCGTGTCGTTGAAGCCGGCCGAAGTCCGCATGGGCTCCGGTAAGGGCGCACCCGAATTCTGGGTGGCTCGCGTCAAGCCGGGTCGCATCATGTTTGAGATCGATGGCGTTCCACCAGAATTGGCGCGCGAGGCGCTGACGCTGGGTGCCGCCAAGCTGCCGATCAAGACCAAGTTCATCACTCGCATCGGGGATGCCTGAGATGGCGAAGATGACGAAGCCCGCCGACGTGCGGTTAAAGACGACGGATCAACTGCTGACATCGTTGTTGGACCTCCGCAAGGAGCAGTTCAATCTGCGCTTTCAGCGTGCGACCGGACAGACCGAAGGCGTTGGACGGGTGCGCGAAGTGCGCCGGGACATCGCGCGGGTGAAGACGATCATGGGCGAGCACAAGCGCTCCGCCCCGAAGAGCTGAGAGGAGTAGGGCGATGCCAAAGCGCGTCCTGACGGGCCGAGTGACCAGCGACAAGATGGACAAGACCGTGACGGTCTCTGTCGATCGTCGCATCATGCACCCGCTGTATAAGAAGTTCATCCGGCGTTCCAAGAAGTACGCGGCTCACGATGAGGCCAATACGTGCCAAATCGGTGACAGCGTCCGCATCGAGGAATGTCGTCCGATAAGCAAGCGCAAGACTTGGCTTGTTGTCGAGCGCAACGGCGGCGCGCTTGCGGCGTCCGAGCCCGACGTTGCTGCACCTGCGCAGCCATAGGAATTAGTTAAATGATCTCGGTCGAAAGCAACCTGGAGGTTGCCGACAATTCCGGTGCTCGTCGGGTCCAGTGCATCAAGGTGCTCGGTGGCTCCAAGCGCAAGACAGCCTCGGTCGGCGACGTCATCGTCGTGTCGATCAAGGATGCCATTCCACGCGGCAAGGTGAAGAAGGGCGACGTTCATCAGGCTGTTATCGTCCGTACCGCGTTCCCGGTGCGGCGTGCCGATGGCAGTGCCATCCGGTTTGATCGCAACGCAGCAGTTCTGATCAACAAGCAGATGGAGCCGATTGGCACCCGCATCTTCGGACCGGTGGTCCGTGAGCTGCGCGCCAAGAAGTTCATGAAGATCATCTCCCTCGCGCCTGAGGTGCTGTGATGGCCGCGCGTATTCGCAAAGGCGACACTGTGTTCGTTATCAGCGGTGCAGATCGTGGCCGCCGTGGTGAAGTGTTGCAGATGTTTCCCAAGGACGACCGCGCGGTCGTGCAAGGCATCGCGATCGCCAAGAAGCACACCAAGCCGAGTGGCATGGGTTCGCCGGGCGGGATCGTTGAGAAGGAGGCAACCATACATGTCTCCAAGCTGATGCTGATCGATCCCAAGAGCGACAAGCCGACCCGGGTTGGTTTTCGTGTGCTTGAGGACGGTCGCAAGGTGCGTGTGGCCAAGGCCACCGGTACCGTGATCGAGAGCTGAGGAACGTCGAGATGAGCGAGACAGAAACTGTGCCGGCCGTGAAGGGCCAGAACGTTGCTGGCGAGATGTCGCGTATGCAGCGTCGTTACGTCGATGAAGTGCGACCGGCGATGCTGAAGGAGTTCAACTACAAGAACCCCATGCAGGTGCCGAAGCTTGAGAAGATCGTGATCAACATGGGTGTCGGCGAAGCCGCAGCCGATCAGAAGAAGCTCGACGCGGCGCTGGCCGAATTGATGCTGATCGCTGGGCAGAAGCCGGTGAAGACCGTGGCCAAGAAGGCGATCGCGGGCTTCAAGATCCGTGAGGGTTTGCCGATCGGTTGTAAGGTGACACTCCGCAAAAGCCGTATGTATGAGTTTCTCGACCGTCTGGTGACCATCGCTCTGCCGCGCGTTCGTGACTTTCGCGGAATTCCTGCCGGCAAAGGTTTCGATGGCCGCGGCAACTTCGCCATGGGCTTGAAGGAACAGTTGATATTCCCGGAAATCAACTACGACAAAGTCACCGACGTTCATGGAATGGACATCGTGTTTGTCACCACAGCCAAGACGGATGCCGAGGCGAAGTCTTTGCTGAAGAAGTTCGACGTCCCGTTCGCACCGTAGGGCGGCAATCGCCGACCGGCTTACGAACGGATTTTAACGCGTCTTGGAAAACCGCCGGCATCGCCGGCAGGTTCCGGAGGGTAAGATACAATGGCTAAGACTTCGCAGGTCATCCGCAACCACAAGCGCGAGCGCATGTCGAAGCGCGACAAGGGTAAGCGAGCGACGCTGAAGGCAATCGTGATGGATCGCACGCTTCCGGTGGAAGATCGCTTTGACGCGACGATGAAGTTGGCGGCTCTTCCGCGCAATGGCGCGATCGGCCGGGTGCGGCTTCGGTGCGAACTGAGCGGTCGCTCGCGCGCCAATTATCGTAAATTCAAGCTTAGCCGGATCGCGCTTCGCGACCTTGCCAGCGCGGGACAGATCCCGGGCATGGTCAAGGCGAGCTGGTAGGGTCCCCGATACATGTCAATGTCTGATCCGCTGGGTGACATGCTCACCCGTATCCGCAACGCTCAGATGAGTCGCCATGCTGCGTGCGTGGCGCCGTCCTCGAAGTTGCGGGAAAATGTGCTCGATGTGTTGAAGCGCGAAGGCTTTATTCGTGGCTTTAGCACCGAGGAAGTGCGGCCGGGTATCGCCCAGCTCCGTATCGAGCTGAAATACAACGAGGGCGAGCCGGTGATCAAAGAGATCAGCCGCGTGTCCAAGCCTGGCCGTCGTGTCTATTCGAAGATCAAGGAACTGCCGCGGGTCTATGCCGGGCTCGGTATCTCCATTCTGTCTACGCCGCGTGGCGTGTTGAGCGATGCGGAGGCCCGCGCTGCGAATGTCGGCGGCGAAGTCCTCTGCCGCGTATTCTGAGGAGGCGCGTATGTCGCGCGTAGGAAAATACCCCGTCGTGATACCGGCGGGTGTGGAGTTGGCAATCGTTGGCAGGATGCTGACGGCGACCGGAAAGCTCGGGGCGTTGTCGCTGAAGCTCACCGATCTCGTCGACGCCAAGGTCGAGGACGGCAAGTTTTCGGTCGCACCGCGTGGAAACGCGGCTCCGGCGAGAATGATGTGGGGCACCACGCGGGCGTTGGTCGCCAACATGGTGAAGGGTGTATCCATTGGCTACACACGGTCCATGGAGATCACCGGGACTGGCTTTCGTGCGGTCGTCAACGGCAAGAACCTTGTGATCAACCTCGGTTTCTCGCACGACGTGGTTTATCCCATCCCCGATGGGATCACGATCACCTGTGCGAAACCGACCGCAATCACGGTAGCCGGCGTGGACAAGCGCCAGGTTGGTCAGGTCGCCTCTGAGATTCGTAGCTGGCGTCCGCCGGAGCCCTACAAGGGCAAGGGCGTGAAGTACGACAACGAAGTCATTCGCCGCAAAGAAGGCAAGAAGAAGTAATGAGCGTCACCCAGGACCTGAAGCAACGTCGGCGCGAGCGCCTCCGTTTTCAGCTACGCCGCAAGAGTGTTGGGCGTCCGCGTTTGTCCGTGTTCCGGTCGGGCAAGCACATTTATGCTCAGATCATCGACGACGCCGCCGGCCGGACTTTGGCCGCCGCGTCCAGCCTGGACGGTACCCTTCGCGAGGGGCTGAAGACCGGGGCCGACGTCGATGCGGCGACCGCGGTCGGCAAGCTGGTGGCCGAGCGTGCGATGGCGGCGGGCGTGACCAAGGTGGTCTTCGATCGCGGCTCATATCTTTACCATGGCCGCGTTAAGGCGCTGGCCGATGCCGCTCGCGAAGGCGGGCTGGCGTTCTGAGGAATTAGAGAATGGCACGTGAGGCACGGGATGGTCGCGGCGGTGGCCGGGATCGTAACCACGATCGGACACATGACGGCGACGAGCTGATCGACAAGCTGGTCACCATCAACCGCGTGGCGAAAGTGGTTAAAGGCGGCCGTAGGTTCGCGTTTGCAGCCCTGGTGGTTGTTGGCGACCAAAAAGGCCGCGTCGGTTACGGCGCCGGCAAGGCGCGTGAGGTTCCTGAGGCGATTCGTAAGGCGACTGAGCGCGCGAAGAAGACCCTGATCCGGGTTCCGATGAAGGAAGGTCGTACGCTTCATCATGACGTCCAGGGCCATTATGGCGCTGGGTCGGTGGTGTTGCGTTCAGCCGAGGCCGGCACCGGCATCATCGCTGGCGGCCCGATGCGGGCCGTGTTCGAGACGTTGGGAATTGGTGATGTCGTGGCAAAGAGCCTCGGCAGCCGGAACCCGCACAACATGGTCAAGGCCACGTTCGAGGCATTGTCGCGCTGTGCGAGTCCGCGTTCGGTCGCGACACGTCGCGGCAAGAAGGTTTCCGACCTCCTCGGCAAGCGCGATACGCCGGCTGGCCAGGGGGAGGCATCCGATGTCTGAGACGAAAAAGACCGTAACCGTGACGCAGATCGCGTCGGGCAACGGGCATAAACCGGGTCAACAGGCGACGTTGATCGGGCTTGGGTTGAACAAGATCGGGCGCACCCGCGTGCTGACGGATAACCCGTCGCGTCGCGGTATGATCCGTAAGGTGGCGCACCTGATCCGGGTGGAAGAGCAGGTCTGAGATGAAGCTTAATGAATTGCGCGACAATGCGGGCGCGCGCCTGAAGTTCAAGCGTCTTGGACGCGGGATTGGGTCGGGCAAAGGCAAGACGTCTGGCAAGGGCGTCAAGGGCCAGAAGGCACGTGAGGGTGTTTCCCTTAACGGCTTCGAGGGTGGCCAGCTGCCGATCTATCGTCGCTTGCCGAAGCGTGGCTTTACGAATATTTTCCGTAAGGAATACGCTCCGGTGAACGTGGGCGCGATTGCCAAGGCAATCGACGCCGGGCGTATCGATGCGACGTTGCCGATCACTGAGGATAGCATGCGGGCGGCGGGATTGATCCGCGGCGGCAAGATCGTTGGTGTCAGGTTGCTCGGCATGGGCGAAATCGGCCGCGCCGTGACGATCACGGTGTCCGGTGCGTCCGCCACCGCCGTTGCCGCCATCGAACAGGCTGGCGGGACCATTACGACGACCGTGCCTTCAAAGGCTGCAGCGGCTCCGGCCGCCTGATGTCTTGTCCTCCACCGCCGCGCGGTGGAGGATTTTAAGCTTCCCGCTACGCGGGTGCCTCCGGTTGCCAACAGGCGATCGGGCTTCTTGCTTCGACCCTGCCGTAGCGGCACATTGCATCAAACGCCGCGAGGCGTGCAGGGGACATCGATATGGCGTCAGCGGCCGAGCAGCTCGCATCCAGTATGAGCCTTGGGGCATTCTCCAAGGCAACCGAACTCAAGCGCCGCATTTGGTTCACGCTGGGCGCTCTCCTGGTGTACCGCGTGGGCACCTACATCCCGCTGCCGGGAGTGGATGCCTCCGTCATGGGCGAGTTGCTCCAGCAGCATGGCGGCGGC
>JANXXW010000222.1 GCA_025350425.1 Rhodospirillales bacterium | reverse complement strand
CGTACACCACGCCTCGGATGGTGGCACCAGTAACGCCGATGAGCCGTTCCGCACGGTCGCCCGCGATCCGGTGCAGCGTGGCGGTCGCGAACACCGCCAGCCGGTCGCCGGAGGCGTAAAAGAAGAAGGCGACGAACAGCGCCAGCAAGAACATCAGCACGCCGTTGGCAAGCCCGAGCAGGGAGGTGAGCCCGAACTCGGCGGCGGCGCCGAAATACGGCTTGAAGAACATCACCATCTCGGTGAGATCGGCGGCCCAGCTATTCCATAGATCGGCCACGCTCTGCCCAACCACGGGCACAGTCGCGACCCAGCCGGGAGCCCCGGGTAACCCGGCCTGGAGCCCGTCCTGGATCAGGTGGCGCAGGTGAGCGGCGTCGTCGGCGCCGCTGGGAATCGCAAGCGCCAGCGGCAGCACGATGACCACGGCGGTAATGAACACCATCAGCCCCGCAGCCCCGGTACGGCCGAGTTTCAGGCGGATGCGGAGATGCTCATAGAGCGGCCAGGTGGTGTAGGTGAGGATGGCGGCCCAAAGGATCGCTGACAGGAACGGAGACAATACCAGCACGCAGCCAATGGCTATCCCGCCCAGGAGCAGGGTGAGGAGCAGACGTTCGGCGGTCATGTTGCGACAGCGGGCATTGTGGGTGGTATCCCCGATGCCATCCGAGAAGGCAAACGACGCGCCGGTTGCCCGACCCTGTTCAATCCCCCACGCTGTCGCTACCGTTCTGCCGCCGCTCTGGGAGGACCCATGCCATGCCGCGTCTCGCCGCCAATCTTTCTATGATGTTCAACGAGGTCGCGTTCCTCGACCGCTTCGACGCGGCACGAAAAGCGGGGTTCGAAGGTGTCGAGTTCCTGTTCCCCTATGAGCACAAGACGGCCGACATATGCGGCAGGCTGGATGCTGCGGGACTTACGCAGGTCCTGTTCAACATGCCGCCCGGCGACTGGGCGGCGGGCGAGCGTGGGCTGGCCTCGCTGCCGGGCCGCCAGCAGGAGTTTCGCGACGGCGTGAAGCTGGCGTTGGAGTATGCGACGGGCCTCGGCGGCAAGATGGTGCATGTCATGGCCGGTATCCCGCCTGCCGGCACCAGCCACGTCACCGCCGCAGCCCTCTATGCCGCCAATCTTGCCTGGGCCGCCGAACTGGCCCACGCGGCCGGCGTGCTCCTGGTGATCGAGCCGATCAATCACCGTGACATGCCGGGCTTCCATCTCAACACGATGGCCCAGGGCGCCGCCGTGGTGGATGCTATCGGGCGCGATCGGCTGGGTTTGCAGTTCGACCTCTACCATTGCCAGGTCACCGAGGGCGACGTGACCAAGCGCATGGAGGCATTGATGCCGGTGATCGCACATATGCAGATCGCCGACGTTCCGGCCCGCAACGAGCCGGGCACCGGAGAGATCGGTTGGGATTACGTATTTCCCCGCATCGACGCGCTCGGCTATCAGGGGTGGGTCGGCTGCGAGTACCGCCCGGCCGGCGACACGGTCGCGGGGCTTGCCTGGCGACAGAAATACGGCGTTTGAGCGATAGAAGGAGGATAAGGCCATGAAGATCGGTTTCATCGGGTTGGGCATCATGGGCGCGCCCATGGCCTTCAATCTCAAGGCCGCCGGCCATGAGTTGTTCATCCCGGAGCGGCGCAGCCTGACGCCCGAACTGCGGGCGGCGGCGACTGCAGTGCTGGTGGACGCGGCGGCGGTGGCGGAGGCAGCGGAAATCGTCATCCTGATGGTGCCCGACACGCCCGATGTCGAGCACGTGCTGTTCGGACCGCATGGCGTCGCGGAGGGGCTGCACCCCGGCAAGCTGGTGATCGACATGTCATCGATCGGGCCGATGGAGACCAAGAACTTCGCGGCCCGCGTCGCCAAGCACGGTTGCGACTACCTCGACGCGCCGGTTTCAGGCGGCGAGGTCGGTGCCAAGGCCGCCACGCTCACGATCATGGTCGGCGGACCGGACGCGGCGTTCGCGCGCGCATTGCCGCTGTTCGAGGCAATGGGCAAGAACATCACTCATGTCGGGTCTGAAAACGGTGCCGGGCAAACCTGCAAGGTCTGCAACCAGATCATCGTTGCGCTCAACATCCAGGCTGTGGCCGAGGCGCTGACCTTCGCCCGCAAGGCCGGGGCCGACCCGGCGCGGGTGAGACAGGCACTGATGGGCGGTTTCGCCTCGTCCAAGATCCTGGAGGTTCATGCCGAGCGCATGATCAACGGCACCTTCAAGCCGGGTTTCCGCGTAAAGCTGCATCAGAAGGACCTCAATATCGCACTGTCCGCCGCCCGAGAGATGGGCATGTCGCTGCCGAACACCGCGATAGCCCAGCAGATGTTCTCCTCGGTCGCGGCGCATGGCGGCGCTGACCTCGATCATTCGGCGCTGGTAAAGGCGGTCGAGGGTATGGCCGGTCTCTAAACACCCAGGCGACGCCGCCCGCGTCGCGCGGGGCAGGCGCAATCACGCGGCTGGAATAGCCGCTGAGGATGCGGCTTGCCTGGCACTGGTCAATGACGGATGGACGCTGCTCGCTCGTCGCGTCCGCACCAAATCAGGCGAGGTGGACGCGGTGGCGGAGAAGGCCGGCCTCGTCGCCTTCGTCGAGGTCAAGCGCGGGGTGACGCTGGCGGGCGCGGCCCATACATTGTCCGCGCGCCAGCGTGGCCGCCTCATCCGAGGGGCCGAAATCCTGCTCGGTGAACACCCGGACTGGGGACCGGCTGGCGTGCGGTTCGATGTGATGCTGGTGGACGCAACGGGGACTGTTCGCCGCATCGCCGACGCGTTCCGGATGGAGACATCGGAGCAGTAGCGGCTTAAGTTCTTCCCGGCTCAATTCAACCAGGAGGCCTCCCGATGACGGTTCGCATCGTTCTTCCCGTTGTTCTTTTGCTGGCGTCGCTCCCAGCATTCGCCCAGTCCGTTCCGAACACGCCGAACGGCGCGCGACCCGGCAACATTCCCGGCACCGGTCAGTCCCTGCCGCTCTCGAACAACGCCAGCAACATCAATGCCGGCGACACCCGCTCCAGCATCGCGCCGCGCCTGCCCAGCCCCGATGTCAGCGAAGACGCACCCCCGCGCGCCTACCTGGAAGCCGCGCGTGGGGCCTTGGCGGCCAACCATACCGGCCAGGCGCAGGAAGCGATGGAACGCGCTGAGACACGCACGCTGGACCGCTCCGTGGCACGCTCGCGCGCGAGCGATGCCAGCGCCCAGCCATTAATCCGGCAGATCTCGGATGCCCGCGCGGCGCTGTCCATCGGCGACCGGGGACGCGCGATCCAGATACTCGATGCGGCGATACGCAATCCCGAAGCCGGCTAGCGGCTACTCGAACACCTCGGCCCAGGCCTGCCGCAAGGCGCTGTCGACTTCGGACATCGCCACGGGAATACCTAATGCGTGCAGGCTGGTGACCCCGTGCTCGCGAACTCCGCACGGCACGATGCCGCCGAAATGCGACAGGTCGGGTTCCACGTTCAGCGCGATGCCATGCCAGCTTACCCAGCGTGTGACCCGCACGCCGATGGCGCCGATCTTGGCTTCGGTTCCGGTGGCGCGGTCGGCGACCCAGATGCCGATGCGGCCCTCGCGTCGCTCGCCGCGCACGTTGAACCGGTCGAGCGCCCGGATCAGCCACTCCTCAAGTCCGGTGACATAGCTCCGCACGTCGCGGGGCCGGACCTGGCCATGCGCACGGGTCAGGTCAAGCATGACGTAGCCGGTGCGCTGGCCCGGCCCATGATAGGTCCATTGGCCACCTCGACCGGCCTCGTAGGTCGGAAAGCCGAGCGGGTTGAACAGTTCTTCCGGCCGCGCGGAGGTGCCGGCGGTGAACAGCGGGGGATGTTCGACCAGCCAGACGCCCTCGTGCGCCTCGCCGGCATGGATTGCCGCTGCCCGTTCGCGCATGGCGGCGAGCGCGTCCGGATAGGGAGTCAAATCCTCGGAAACCCGCCAATCTAACATCTGGGCCTCAACGTCCATTGCCTCTGAATCTCTCATCCGTTATACCGCGCCGCTTCCGACGATGCGGTCGTGGCGAAATGGTAGACGCGCAAGCTTGAGGTGCTTGTGGGGGAAACCCCTTGGAAGTTCGAGTCTTCTCGACCGCATTACTCTCGTCCTGCTCGCCGCGAGGCGCGGGTCTGTCCCAAAGTTGGGATAACCACGAGTTCTCTCGTCTTGAGTAAGGGGTGATATGGCTATGGAAGAAGACTTCCGAAGAGCGGCGCTGGAGTATCACCGCCTGCCGCGGCCGGGTAAATTACAGATCGAGCCGACCAAGCGCATGGCGACTCAGCGGGATCTGGCACTCGCATATTCGCCCGGCGTGGCAGCACCTTGCCTCGAAATCGCCGCCAATCCCGAACTGGTCTATGAATACACTGCCCGCGGCAACCTCGTCGGCGTCATCACCAACGGCACGGCGGTATTGGGCCTCGGCAACATCGGGGCGCTCGCCAGCAAGCCGGTGATGGAGGGCAAGGCCGTCCTGTTCAAAAGATTCGCTGGCATCGACGTGTTCGACATCGAGGTAAACGAACAGGACGTCGATCGGTTCTGCGACGTGGTGGCGGCCCTGGAACCCACCTTCGGCGCTATCAACCTCGAAGACCTCAAGGCGCCTGAGTGCTTCGCCATCGAGGCCAAGCTGCGCGCGCGGATGAAAATCCCGGTCTTTCACGATGACCAGCACGGCACCGCCATCACCGTGGCCGCCGCGGTGCGGAACGGATTGCTGCTGCAAGGCAAGAAGCTGGAGGACGTGCGCCTCGTCACGTCCGGCGCCGGTGCGGCCGCACTCGCCTGCGTCGACCTGCTGATTGCCATGGGACTGAAGCGCGAGAACGTCACGCTGACCGACATCAAGGGCGTTGTGTATGTCGGTCGCGAGGGGTTGGACGAGCGCCTCGGCAGCTATGCCCAGGCGACTGACGCACGCACGCTGCACGAGGTTCTC
Source organism: Rhodospirillales bacterium (assembly GCA_025350425.1). Taxonomy (GTDB): domain Bacteria; phylum Pseudomonadota; class Alphaproteobacteria; order Acetobacterales; family Acetobacteraceae; genus JANXTF01. Next base: position 295 of record JANXXW010000222.1, on the reverse strand, counting down.
GCGGGGGCGGATATCTTCATGGGCCTTTCGGCGCCTCGCGTGCTCAAGGCCGAATGGCTGCCGCTGTTCGCGGACAAGCCGATTATTCTGGCGCTTGCCAACCCCGAGCCCGAAATCCATCCCGAGGCGGTGCGCGCCGCACGCCCAGACGCGATCGTAGCCACCGGGCGCAGCGACTACCCCAATCAAGTCAACAACGTGCTGTGCTTCCCGTTCATCTTTCGCGGCGCGCTGGATGTTGGCGCCACCGAGATCAACGAGGCGATGAAGCTTGCCGCCGTCGAGGACATCGCCG
>JANXXW010000131.1 GCA_025350425.1 Rhodospirillales bacterium | reverse complement strand
CGCGACCGCGCGGGCATTGCGCGAGTTGCAGGCGAAAGCGAAGGCACTGTCGGCGAGGGCGAAGATGAAGCCGCCATGGCAGGTGCCGTGGCCGTTCACCATCGCTGCCGTCACGTCCATCGTCATCGTGGCCCGGCCGGGGGCCACTGATTCCAGCGCCATGCCGAGTCCCTGGCTGGCCCGGTCCTCCGCCCACATCGCGTCCGCGCAGGCCTGGGCCAACTCTTGCGGGTCGGCCGGCGCGATCACGCTGGCTTGCCGTCGAACACCGCCGCACGCTTCTCACGGAACGCCATCACGCCCTCGTGGAAATCGGCGGCGCGTCCGGCCTCACGCTGCACGTCGCGCTCCCGGTCGAGTTGGGCGTCGAACGTATCGGCGGTGCCGGCCGCGAACAGGTGCCGGGTCATCACCAGCGCATGCGTCGGCTGGGTCGCCAGCGCCGCCGCGACGGCCTCCGCCTCGGCCATAAGCGCCCCATCGTCCACCGCACGCCAGATCATGCCCCAGGTCTCGGCCTGCTCGGCCGCAACCGGCACGGCCAGCATGGCCAGCGCCCGTGCGCGTCCCAGTCCCACGAGGCGCGGCAGCAGCCACGAGCCACCGCAATCCGGCACCAGCGCAATCTTCGAGAATGCCTGCACAAACTTGGCCGACCGCGCCGCCAGCACGATATCGCAGCTGAGTGCCAGGTTGGCCCCCGCTCCCGCCGCGACCCCGTTGACCGCGCAGATCGTCGGCATCCGCAGTGCGGTAAGCCTGCGCGCGAGCACGTTCCATCCACGCTCGATGGCATCGCCGAGGTCAGCGCCTGGCTCCAGGCTGCCGAGATCGGCCCCGGCGCAGAACGCCCGGCCAGCGCCCGTGAGCAGCAATGCGCGACAGGTCGGGTCAGCCTCCGCCGCGTCCATGGCCGTGATGAGCGCCATCAGCGTTGCATGATCGAGCGCGTTCATTCGTTCCGGCCGGTTCAGCGTCAGCACCCGGTAGCCGGCCCGCACGTCCACCTGCAGCACGGCAGTCTCGGTCATGTCGTTCACGACGTTTTCCCTGTCCCGCTTGTTATCGCCAGCCCGGCGATCATCGCGCGCGCCACGCCTCGCGGCTAGAGGCCGCCGACACTTGCACTGTCGCGGTGGACTAGGTAGTTAGGCCGCCGATCTTGACGGTCCTCGGCATGAGCCGTGGGCGCATCCGGGCGCGTAGCTCAGCGGTAGAGCATTCGCTTCACACGCGAAGGGTCACAGGTTCAATCCCTGTCGCGCCCACCATTTCTCCGCGTCACCATTTTGGTATTTATACATGTCGATGCTCAGACAGCCTGTCCTAACAGCGGCCCGCGCGTCGGTGCTGCTCGCCGTCGTATTGCTGGCCGGATGCAACCAAAACAAAGCGGCTTCGGCTGGCCCCGGCGTAAAGCTGTATGCTTTCGACTTTGCTGGCGCCGCGCTGAAATGCACCGTCCCAGCCGACCTCCAGCTTACTCCCGGCCATGAGACAATTGTCGCCATGACAGTCAGCAACGAAGGCGGCTGGTGCGCCTTCAAGACCGACCAGTCCGACGCGAAGCAGGGCAACGCCAAGCCGTTCGACGCTGCCCTCGTCACGGTGCGCCCGGTGCACGGCAAGGTCTATGTCCACACCGTCGGCAACGACACCCGTGTCGACTACACGCCTGACGCCCGCTACGCCGGGCCGGATGGTTTCACTCTGGAAATGCTCCCGGGCAACCTGTCCGTCCACACGAACGTGACGGTTGCGCCGGGCTAAGCGCCAAACGCTACTTGCGCTTGGTGGGAGTGGATGTCCGCCGGGTCGGCGCCGCCACTTCCGGAGCGAGGCAAGCCCCGAACGAGGCCGGGAACAGGTTCTTTCCGGCGGCGTACGGGGCTAGTTCGGTGCCGCTCCGTAGAACCATGACCTCGTCGAACAGATTTGCGTTCCGCCCGCAGAAATCGGTGCCTTCCGTCGTCGTGAAGCTGGACATCGCGTTCACCAGCGAGGTGACGTAGGAATCCTGCTCGGTCTGCGACCGACCGCCCTTCTGGCCCTTGAAATATGCGGTGAACTGCCGCTCGTTTGCCACCAGCGTGGGTCGGTATTTCTCGACGAAGGCATTGTAGCGCTCGTCGGAGCGGCAGGTGATCGCCAGCACCGTCAGCTTGCCCTTCAGCGCCTGCACGTCGAACACCGCCTGATCTGCCTGCGCCGGGCAGCGTGACTGGGCCTGCGCCTGTTGCGACAGTGCCAGCAGCACGGCCACGGCACCACTGAAAATTCGTTTCATCGTTCGCTCCTTGATCGTCACAACGCCCGGTGCTTCATCTACCGGCAGCCACGGAGAGCCCGCATGCGCTTGCACTTCCGCCTCATCCTTCCGCTGGCCTGCCTGGCGGCCGGACCAGCTGCTGCCGACAACCTGACCCTCAGACGCGTCATGCTTTCCACTGCCGGCGTTGGATACTTCGAGTACGCCGCAGATGTCGATGGAAATACGACATTGGGTTTAGACATCCCATTAGAGCAGGTCGATGACGTGCTGAAATCGCTCGTGGTCTTCGATTCGGCCGGTGGCGTTGGAGGCATCGAGCTGCCGGGCCGCGACACCAGCCGCGCCGCATTTGGGGACGTGCCTTTCAGCCCCGATACGCTCACGTCTCCGCTCGACTTCCTCAACAGCCTGCAAGGCGTGCAAATGCAGGTCGCCGGCCCGCAACCGATGCAAGGCGCGCTGATGCGTGCCGAAACGGTCCACGAGCCTGCTTCCCGGTCCACCGACGGCTCGGCGCGCGTTATCGACCGTACCCGCGTGACGTTGCTGACCGATTCCGGCTTGCGCCAGTTCGTGCTGGAGGACGCGGAGGCGGTGCAGGTGGCCGACCCCGATTTGCGCGCCCGCATCGCCCGCGCCATCGCCGCCCTCCGGCACGATTCCAGCCAGGATAGCCGGCATCTCACCATCCACGTCAGCGGCCATGGTCACCGCGCCGTCCGCGTCGGCTACGTCGCGGCGGCGCCGTTATGGAAGGCGACCTACCGCCTCGTTCTCCCGCCCCCCGGCGAAACGAAGGCGCGCATCCAGGCCTGGGCGGTGCTGGAAAACGCTTCCGGCACCGACTGGAACGGGGTCGCCCTCACGCTGCAGTACGGCAACCCCGTCACCTTTCGCCAAGCCCTCTATCGCAGCTATTTCGTTGAACGGCCCGAAGTGCCGGTCGAAGTGCTCGGCCGCCTGCTGCCCGATATCGACACGCGGGCGCGGACCGAGGACGCCGAAGCCAAGGCGCTGCCGCCCACCCCCGCGCCCCCAGGCTTAGCGTACCGGCTAGCCGTCCCCAACGCCGCCGCCGCCCCGGCCACCGCCCTCGGACTGGCACCCCCGTCCGCGGCGGCGGCGGC
>JANXXW010000126.1 GCA_025350425.1 Rhodospirillales bacterium | reverse complement strand
GCGGCGGCGGTAGTCTTGGCGGGTCCTGAGTGAGGCGAGGTCATCCGTTCTGTCGCACTCGCCATCCAGGTGACCGCATTTCGAGGCCCGGGTGGCAACCCAACGAGTCCGCTCGAACCGCTCACTATCTAATTAGAAGACTGGGATTGACCCGGTTTCGTGGACACCCTGAAGCTTTCGCCAGAGGTGTTCCCGATGCCCAAGACGCGCCGACCGTATTCGCCTGAGTTCCGCCGCCAGATGGTCGATCTGGTCCGTGCAGGACGGTCTCCCGAGGATCTTGCCCGCGAGTTTGAGCCGACGGCGCAGTCGATCGGTGCCTGGGTAGCTGCGGCGGCCAAGCAAGAATGCCGACAAGGGGAGATCGTGGGCGGCCTTGGTGCTCCTGAACGGGACGAATTGGCGCGGCTGCGGCGTGAGAACAAGCAGCTGCGGCTGGAGCGCGACATCCTGTCAAAAGCCGCGGCCTGGTTTGCACGGGAGAGCGGCGCGGTGCCGTCGGGCTCTTCCAGTTCATGAGCGCGAACCAGGCCTGCTTCCCGATCGCCACCATGGCGCGCGTGCTCGGCGTATCCAAGGCTGGCTATTTCGCCTGGGTGCGTCGGCCGGTATCGGCCCATGCGGTCGCCGACGAGGCGTTGCTGAAGCGAGTGCGCACGGTGCATGCCAGTTCGCGTCAGACCTACGGGGCACCGCGTGTGCACGCCGAGTTGCGGGGACGCGGCGAACTGCACGGGCGCAAGCGGATTGCCCGGCTGATGCGCCAGGCCGGGCTGGTCGGTGCCAGCCACCGTAGGGGCGGCCCGGTGACGACGCGGCGTGACCAGGACGTCCGGCCGGCACCGGATCTGGTGGACCGCAAGTTCACGGCACCCGGTCCTGACCGGTTGTGGGTGGCTGACATCACCTATGTCCCGACGGCAGCCGGGTTCCTGTATCTGGCCGTGGTGCTCGACGCGTGGAGCCGCAAGATCGTCGGCTGGTCGATGGCCACCACCCTGCATACCGAGTTGGTGTTGGCCGCGATGGAGATGGCGGTCGGGCAGCGCCGGCCGAAGGACGTCATTCACCACAGCGACCAAGGCAGCCAGTATACGTCCGTGGCCTTCGGCAAACGCTGTGCGGAGGCAGGCGTGCGGCCATCCATGGGATCGGTCGGCGATGCATACGACAACGCGATGGCCGAGAGCTTCTTCTCGACGCTGGAAGCCGAGTTGCTGAGCCGTCGCCGCTTTACCTCCCAGGCCGAGGCGAAGATGGCCTGCTTCAGCTACATCGAGGGCTGGTACAACCCCGTCAGGCTGCATTCCGCACTGGGCTACCAATCACCGATGACCTACGAAGCCAACCGGGAGACCGCCGAAACAGAGACGTAGCTCCCAAGCCTACAAACCGTCCACGAGAACGGGGCAACCTCAAAGCCTCTTTCTGCCTTCTCAAATCATAAGTCTTTTGGCGTTTGATGCTGATGGGCCTGTGGGGTTGTGGGCAAAAGGCTGGGCGGGGGGCAAAGGCGCAGCCGGTGCGTGCTTCTTGGCACGCATTGTCCCGGGTCCAGCCTGGTCGCCGCTTGGCGATTGTCCACAAATCCACTGGATAGGCTTTGCAATTACCGGAAGAGTATAGAGGAAAGTCTTAGCGGTAAAGATTAGCGGTTTAGGGGGGACCTAAACGCCCGAATACTGGGGGACCTAAATACCCGAACTAGGGGACCTAAACGTCCGAAGTAGGGGGACCCAAGCGCCTGTGGATAACTCTTTCCATCCACAAGTGGGCGTCCGAGTCGCTTATCACACCGGGATCCGATTGAGGGGGACCTAAACGCCCGAAGCTCGGACGATCCTGGCAGGGGGACCTAAACGCCCGAACAAGGGCGGTTGTAGCCTCCCTGCATGTCCTTCCGATGTCCGGAGGGGGACCTAATTGCCCGAACTACCGTAAACGGCTACGTGCCGACATACAGGTTCCAGCCCCAGGGGGACCTAAATGCCCGAAGACCTGTTTTAATCGAACTGTTAGCGCGTTCGCTCGCGTCTCAAGGGGCAGCGGAAGCCTGCTCGAAGACGTCAGCGAAATGCGAGGGGGACCTAAACGCCCGTAGGCTTACGCGCTCTTCGGGGCGACTTCCTTGACCTGAACGAGTGTTTTCGGAACGGGTGGCCGAGATGGAAGCAAGATAAACCCACCCGAAACTTCCTCGATACGTGCATCAGGATAGACGGCGCGCACAGAACGAAGGCCCGTAATGACGTTGCGCTTGAAGGACTTCGGCGCAGTATATTCCTGGCCAAATTGTTCGCGGAGATTCTTCCAGGTTACTCGATCGCCAGTTGTCCGGGATACTCTATGAAGCCGATGTGACAGCCATGTGTACAAGTCCAGCGCCAACGCGGACTTCTGCAACGCGGCGAGCGCACGAGGATCAAGAGGCACCGCCTGTTCACGGAGCGACTCATAAAATTTGCCTGTTAGCTCGATTACACCGGGATCGAGCTTTGCAATTCCGTCTGGGTTGCTCCACGTCGAAAATCTCTCGATCGGCTTGGCGTCAATGGTGCTGTTGCCGTAGCCGAGTGTCATGCGGCACGCTGACAAGGCGCCCATCTGTTGCCGAAAGTTTTTGTATTCTCGACCGTTCGTGCCGATACCAAGGCGTGTCATGAAGCCATGTAACGAGCTGCCAACATCAACGATAGGCGACTTCTTCAGCACTGCCTCGCTGCTGATATGCACCAACGCCAGCCGGGGCCGAGTGCCGCTCGGAAGAGGCTGGTCCACCCATTCACTGCCGCTCCAAAGGCTTCCGGCTTCGAGGAGCAGCGATGCTTTTCCGTTCGTGCGCTCAAAGCGTCGTTCCGGCGTTGCACTTCGCGGTAATCCCACCTGGCATAGGACGGTGTGAAGGAAATCGGGCCGTTCAGGTGGAGCGTCGGCAATCTCACCCGCGAACCGAAGGATCCGCGCCGTCGCCGCGGGCAGCTTAAACCCGTCCAGTAGGTCGCCTTGGCTATTATTTTCCTTCATGCGACCTCGCTTGAGATGATCTTCACCCCGTCTTTGACGAACACTGCACCTTGCCGCTCCAACGCTTCCCGCAACGCCAGCCGCAATGCTGCTCGAACTGGCGCCCCGCTTTCCAACCGGACGATACTGGCACGGCTCACAACCGAGACCTTAGACGCCTCCTCGATCGACAATCCGAGGCCCGCCCGTGCCATCCTACATTGCGT
>JANXXW010000113.1 GCA_025350425.1 Rhodospirillales bacterium | reverse complement strand
CGGAATGTCCGAGCTTGTCGGGCTCTCGCCCTATCCCCGCCGATGACGCTAGACGCGCAAAGGCACGATCACCGCCCCGCCTGTCTCTATGCCGTGTAGGGCATCCGCAAGCCTCTGGAGGGCGGTGGCAACCTGCAGCCGATATCGGCTGCGGTTGTAGCTTGCTGCCAACGGAGAGCGGATTGAGACGTGATTTAGTGCGGCCTCAATGATGTCCGGCAGCTCACCCATATCTCCCAGCATTGTTGCGCCAGTACGGCGGAGATCGTGGCGGGTCCATCCAGACGTGTTGCTCGCTTCTTGGATTACTTTCGTCTCGCGGTCCCAATTGCCGAGCGCCGCCCCCGTGGAAGTGACGAACACGCGATCACCCGGCTTCGGCTTGATCGGTTTGCCTTTGGAATCAACGGGAACACGCATTTGCAGCAAGGCGAGGGCTTGGCGCGATAGCGGTATCACATGCGGCTCCCCGTTCTTCGTCTCTGGAAGGAGGAGTGTTCCCGCGTTCAAGTCCACGTCGCGCCAACGCGCCGACGCCACCTCCTCGCGCCGCGTGAGCGTCAACAGCATGAACCGCAGCGCAGCTGCGTAGGGCCGTGGGGACGCCTTCAGGGCCGGCAGAACAGTGACCAGTTCATCGCGCGTCAGCACGCGCGTGCGGCGCTTCGGAGCAGCGGGAGGACGGAGTTGCACCAGTGCGTCGCCCACGTATTTCCGACCCGGCGCGGCGGCCCACCGCAGTACCGGGCGGACCGAGCGGGCAACGAATGACGCGGACGCCTCGGAATTGTGCCCGTCCACGGCCATTTGCAGGTCCGCCAGCGTGATAACCGCGAGGGGGCGATTGAGAAGGAGGGGGAACATACCCTCAATCCGCTTCCGGCCCGCCGACCACGTCTTGAGGCGCTTGGCTGGCCCTTGCTCATAGAGGTCGAACAAGGCCTTCAGGGTGCCCTCTCCAGCCTTGGCAGCGGCCCCGATCGCCCGATCCCGCCGCCGCTCCGCCGTGGGGTCCGCGCCCCCTTGCTGCACCTTCTCTCGCAACGTCCGCGCGGCAGCCCGCGCTTCGCTGATACCGTTCTCGGGGTAGGCCCCGATCGAGAAGCGCCTCATGCGCCCGTGGCGATCCCGGCAGGCCAGCGCCCAACTCGTGCTGCCCGATGGCGTAACGCGCAGCCGCAGACCCGGACAGCCCGCATCCGCCATGTCGTGGCGTCCCTTCTCCGGGGCTTCACGAACCGCCTTGGCGATCCCGCTATCGGTGAGGCGAACCGGCATCGTGGAACCTCGCTCGGGGCTTCAGTGCCAGCCCGACAGAAGGGAACGACACGGAACACCACTGGACACTATCCTTACGGGGCTTCACGTTAAAATACAATGGAAATCAGCATTCTACAGGATAAACTAGGACATAATGGAACGACACGGAACAGGTTGCCAAACGCCGCATCCCGAGTATTCCTAATCCTAGGGCCGTGGGTTCGAATCCCGCCGGGGACACCATTTGTTTACAGTCAGTTACGTCCGGTTCGATCGTGACCAATCCGGTACGCCACATGGTTTTGAGCTCCAGTGGCGGCTCGCTACCCTGCCCTGACGCAAGGTCCGCACATGTCCGGGTCGGGCTGCGCGCAAGGTTAGGGCATTCACCGCATGAGCGGTGTTGCATTCTTGGAGTGGTCTCAAGGAGATCCCACGCGTTCCGAACGTCTATCCTTGCTCGCGCTCGCTCCGGCGCAGCATGTAGATCGAAACCACCATCACCAGGATTAGTCCGCCCAGGACCGTCAGTTCTATCATGGTTGAATTGAGCAGGGCCTCAGCATCAGGGTTCCATTTGCCCGGCTGATGCGCCTGGGAAGCCTCCAGGGTGATCACAAGCACGCGACGGATGGAGGCTATCAGGCCGACGATGAGGAACGGCTCACACATCAGAGTACCGGAGCGGAACGACACGCGCACTGTGTGCAGCACCTCAACCACCATCAGCACGAACAACAGGCGGTCGACGACCAACACCAGGGCCGCAGCTTCGCCCCAGGCCAGGATGGCGTTCCACAGGGAGAGTGCCGCCCCACCCACACCTATCAACACTGCAATGGCCAGCATGATGCCCAGCACCACGTAGGCTACCACTTCGACGGTAAGGAATACCCCACCAGCCGCTGTGCCCAAACGGTTCACTTCCCGCCGGCTAATTTCGGGCATGTCCATTGCCGCTAGGTGGGCGCCCTATGGTCATTGTCCAGACAGACGACCAATCCGTATCCGGACCATCCCCCGTTACGGTGGCTGTAACGGGGGACATCAGGTCAGCTGCAAGTCGCACTTCATGACCCGTTGGAGCCCGCCGAATAGGGAAATGCCTAGTAGATGCTGCCCGGCGACGTGTGGGAGCACCAGCGAGACGATTTCAAATACGACAATAAAGCGCGCATCGCATCCGGTGAGGCGATGCGTTCGAGCGCCTCGACCGCATAGCCCGGCACATATCTGTTTTGGTCCGACAGCGCCTCCTGCAACGCCGGCACCGCCGCCTCGGCTTCCGGCCCGATCTGGGCCAGGGCAAGTGCTGCCGAGAACCGCACCTGCGGATCCACGTCCTTGATTGCCACCGACAGCGCTGTCACGCTTGAGGGGGTTGCCGGCTTCAGCCCGAGCGCCTCAACCGCGTTGATCCGCACCGTCACCGCTGCATCAGTGGTGGCGCTGCATAGGGCCGTCGTCACCTCGGGGCCGGTCATGGCAATCTCGCCCAGCGCGAAAGCCGCCAGCTTGCGCGCATGCGCCACGCCGGTCGCGAGCATGTCGAGCAACGCGGGCACGCTCGGCAGCCCGATTTCGGCCAGCCCGTAGGCGGCGCATCGGGCGGCCCTCACGGGATCGGGCTGGCTGCCGTCGTGACTGCTGCGGTTCTCCTCGGGGTCGGCGCCGTTATCGCGGCCAATGGCCTCCAGCAGCAACGGCAGCGCCGCCTCCCCGGCCCCCGCCATTGCATATGCGGCATCGACCGCAATCGGCTCGAATTCATTGTGCAGCGCCGCCGCGAGTTGGGGCAGGCGCGCGCGCACCAAACCGGGGTTCGCGGCAATCGCGTTGATCGACTGCAGCGACGCCCCGCGGTCGGAGCCCTCGAAGGTAGCCGCCACATCGCCCGGCACTTGGTTCGTCTCGGCTTCGTTCGGCGCCCCGCGCAGCCAGTTCCATTGCCGGCGCCAAACCGCCGAAAGGTCGATACCCGGCAGGTCAGCGAGCCGCCATGCAGGGTCTTGATGATCCCAGCTTGCCTGTTTCGGCTCATGCATGCGGATGAACTCGAACTTCATCATGAACCGCTTGTTCGCAGTGAGGTTCTTCATCTTGCGATGCCAGATGTCGTAGTGGATCAGCAGAAACCCGCCGGCATCCAGACACCCCGCCACCTCCGGCATCACGCTCTCGTCCGGCCGCTGCATCTGGTATTGGCTGCCTGGGACCACCCCGGTCGGCCCATGCTCCAGCGGCGTGGCCTGCGGCACATACATGATCATCACCCATCGGCTGCGATGGTTGCGCACGCGGCGGAGATAGCCCCAGTAGCTGTCCTTATGCAGACGCTGTGCGTCCGAGCCCGGCGGGTTGTTGTGCAGCGCCCGATGGGGATGCATGACGTAATCCGGTCCCACGACGCTGGTCAGCGCGCCCCGAACCACAGGGTCCGCAAACACCTGATTCAGTTCCGGCACGGCTGGCAAAAGGTTGTTGCCGGGATTGAGCTTAGCGTCGATCCCGATGAGCTTATCGAAACGCTCGTAGATGTTCTGGTGAAAACTCTCGGGTAGTCGCGTTTTCAGCAACAGGTAACCATGCGCGATGAAACGCTGCATCTCGTCGTCGGTCAGCAGGACGGGAGCTGTCATTTTATATTTTCCCCCTCAAGACAAAATTATGTCGGGAAACGGATGAAGTTTGAATCCCTCTAGGTACTTTACACGCCACTCTGCCTAGTGGAAGCTCTTTTGAAATACGAAGGTGCGATCAGTCACCTCGTGGGAGGACAAGATGCTGTCATGGCTCAGAACCGCGCTCAGTTCTGCCCTGTTCGCCGCCCTGATCGTGCCTGTGTGGATGGCTACTTCCGCCCAGGCCGAGCCGGTGAGGCTTACGTGGCTGATGTGGTCCGGGTCGGAGCCGGAGGTCGTTGCATGGAAGCATGTCGCAGCACTGGTTACCCAGAAATACCCGGACATCACGGTGGAGTTTCAGACCACCTCGTTCCCGGACTATTGGACCAAGCTCCCAACGTTGGCGGCATCCGGCAAGCTGCCCGACATCGTCAGCCTGCAAAGCCTGCGAGCGCCCGGCTTTGCTGGCCTGATGGAGCCGTTGGACGCTCGCATCAAGGCCGACAAGTTCGATATTGACAGCTTCGAACCCTCGATTTTCAAAGGCCTTGCCCGCGATGGCAAGCAATTCGCACTGCCGTATGATTTCGGTCCCCTGGTGCTGTTCTATAACCATGACATGTTCGTCAAGGACGGTCTGCCAGTGCCCAAGCCGGGCTGGACCGAGGCTGATTTCAACAACGCGGCCAAGGCACTCACCAAAAATGGAGCTTATGGTTTCGCAATCAGCGAGCCAGAGGCGTTCCTCGCCTTTGCGCGTTCCAAGGGCGCCCGTTACCTGGACGACAAGGGCGAACTCGACCTGACCAACGCTGGGCTGAAAGCGGCGTTCACGCAGTATGCAGCCCTGGTCAGCCAGCAGAAGGTGGCGCCGCTGTTCCCGGCCAGCGGAATGCTATCCTCGGCAGTCGCCAATGGCCGCTTCACCTCGGGCAACGTCGCCATGTACGTCGATGGTCCCTGGCAACTCATCAACGTAAAGAAGAAGGCAAATTTCACCGTTGGAGTCGCTTCGATTCCGGCGCGCGAGGCCGGCAGCCTCACACTGACCGCCGGCTCCGGCTTCGGGATCGCGACCACCAGCAAGAACAAGGACGCCGCGTGGAAAGCGATCCAGGTAATGACCGGGCCAGACGCAGAAAAGTATCTTGCGGACGCAGGTCGCGCTTTCAGCGCTCGCAAGGATTTCCAGAAGAACTGGTATGATGTCGCGGCACAAGATGTCGTTGGTGCCCGAGAGGCCATTGCGGCCGCGCTCATCAATGCCGCGCCGCTTGCGACCACTCCAAACTGGTCGGTGGTCTCGGCGCTATTCATACAATATGCCCCGCTCGCCTACGTCGGCTCCGACACGCCCGCCCACGTGCTCGACACGATCCAGAACTTGGCCTCGCAATAGCTGCCCGGCGCACAAGCCGCTTGCAACCTGTCACGCATCGCCGGACGCGCTACCGTGATCGCGGCACGGCGTTGCTTTTCCTGCTGCCAAGCCTGCTCGGCCTAACGGTTTTCCTGATCATACCACTCGGCGCCTCGCTGCTCCTCAGCTTTTCCAACTGGCAGATGATGGGCGAGACGCACTTCGTGGGCGTCGCCAATTACATCCGCTTGGTGAGCGCTGACCCAATCTTCTGGAAGGTGTTCCGCGTCACCGTCGTCTATACCGTCGAATACCTGTTTCTCAACGTCACCATCTCGCTGGCCATGGCGGTGTGGATCGGCAGCCTGTCCTGGGGCCGTCAACTGTTCCGCCTCGTGTTCTTCCTCCCCACCTTCACGCCGCTGGTGGGAGTGGCACTGGTTTGGCTGCTGATGCTCACGCCAGGCGGCGTCATCGAATGGGGGTTCGCCTCCCTCGGCATTCCAATGCCCAACCTCATCACCGAGCCTGCCTATGCCTTGCAGGCCGTGATCATCGTTTCGCTATGGTCTCACTTCGGCTACAACATGTTGCTGTTCGGCGCCGCCCTCGAATCGATACCTGCAACCTACACCGACGCTGCGGCGATCGACGGTGCCAGCGCCTGGCAGCGGTTCTGGAAGATCAGGCTGCCGCTGATCTCCCCTTCGCTGTTCTTCGGCACGGTGCTCACCGCGATCACCAGCCTGCAGGCGTTCGACCAGGTTTACGCACTCACGCGCGGCGGCCCCGGCGCGGCCACCACCACGCTCGGCTACGCCATCTACAGCCAGGGCTTCGTCAGCTACCGGCTCGGCTACGCGTCATCGATCGCATGGGTGCTGTTCGCAGTCATCATGCTGCTGACGGCGTTCCAATTGCGCATGCAGAAGCGATGGGTGCATTACGATGTCTGACATCGGCCCGCGCCATCGCCATCTTACGGCGCGCGCGCACCATCACTATTTTACGTCGCGCGTGCGCGCGACGTTGCTGCACGGCGGCATCGTTGTCGCCGCCTGCGTGTTCCTGTTCCCGTTCTTCTGGATGGTCTCGACCGCGCTGCGCCTCGATCGCGAGGTGTTCGCCGTGCCTCCCTTGCTGTGGCCCGGCAAGGTCCGGTGGCATAACTTCATCGAGGCGTGGGAATACCTACCGTTCGGCCGCTTCTTCCTGAACAGCGCCTTCGTCGCCGGCACGATCACCATGATCGTGCTAGTCGTCTCCACCCTCGCCGGCTACGCGTTCGCCCGATTGCGCTTTCCTGGCCGGGCCAACCTGTTCCTGATTTATCTTGGGACGCTGATGGTGCCGCAGGCCGTCATCGTCATCCCGCTGTTCCTGATGATGTCCGCGATTGGCTGGGTCGACACCTACCAGGGGCTGATCGTGCCGATGGCGTTCAGCTCCTTTGGCACCTTCTTGATGCGACAATTCTTCCTGACCATCCCGCAGGAGTTGGAGGACGCGGCTCGGATCGATGGCGCCAGCCACTGGGGTATCTTCGGCCGCATCATGCTGCCGCTATCGAAGCCGGCCCTGGCAGCGTTTGGCGTCATCGCGTTTCTGGGCAGTTGGAACAGCTTCGTGTGGCCGCTGATAGTGATAAACCGCCCCAGCATGAAGACGCTGCCGATTGGCCTGCAGTCGCTGCAGG
>JANXXW010000110.1 GCA_025350425.1 Rhodospirillales bacterium | reverse complement strand
CGATCTTCCACGACGAGGGCGGGATCGGCAGCCTGACACACCGCGACGCCCGCAACGCGGCGGCGCTCATCGCCACGCGCGAACTGGCGCATGACCCCAACGCGACGGTGTGGGACGACATGATCTACGCGATCGGGGTGGGCGACCTGATCATCGACCTCGGCTCCAACATGGTCACCGAGATCTGCCGCATCCTCGACGACGAACCGCATCCGATCTTCCCCGAGGATGGCGACCGCGTGGGTGTCGTGGTGCCGGTCACCACTGCCGGCGACTCGCTCGAAAGCGGCGTATCGGCCATCGAGAGTGTGTTGAGCTGGGGCGACAAGACCCACGTGTTCATCATCGAGCAGGAATATTTCGGCCGTTTCGACGATACCGAGATGCGCGAGTGGAACAGTTTCCGCGATCGCCTGTTTGCGGCCGAGCCGGGGCGGGTCGACGTGATGCGGGTAGAGCGGCTGGCCGTCGCAAACATCGGCTCGGTGGTGTTCCAGCGCATCGACAGGATGGTTTCGGAGGCGCAGAAGGTATTGAGTTCTTATGAGCTGACCGGGGCCGACTTGGTAAGGACGCTGCGCAAGGCGCGCGCCGAGATCGCCTGGGGCAACCGGACATTGCTGCAGATGCAACCCATCGTAGAGTGGTTTGGGAGCTAGATGTGACGGAGGAATTCCACCGCATACGTCGCCTCCCCCCTTACGTGTTCGCGGAGGTGAATACGGCCAAGGCCAAGGCGCGCTCCATCGGCGAGGACATTATCGACCTCGGAATGGGCAACCCTGACAGCCCAACGCCAGCGCACATCGTCGCCAAGCTGGTCGAGGCAGTGCAGGACCCTCGGACGCACCGCTACTCAATGAGCAAGGGCATCCCTGGCCTGCGTCGTGCGCTCGCCACCTATTATCTCCGCCGGTTCGACGTGGCGCTCGATCCAGAGACCGAAATTGTCGCGACGCTCGGCTCCAAGGAGGGCCTGGCCAACCTCGCCGCAGCAATCACAAGCCCCGGCGACACCATCCTGGTGCCCAACCCGTCATACCCCATCCACCAGTTCGGCTTCATTATCGCCGGCGCCTCGGTCCGCAGCGTGCCGGCCACGCCAGACGGCGACATGCTGGAGGCGCTGGAGCGGGCCGTGCGCCATTCAGTGCCCAAGCCCACAGCGCTGATCGTCAACTTCCCTTCGAACCCGACCGCGTATTTCGCCGACCTCGATTTCTACAAGCGGCTCGTGGCTTTCGCCCGTAAGCATGAGATCTGGATCATGTCGGACCTCGCCTATGCAGAGCTGTATTTCGGCGACAGGATTCCTCCGTCCATTCTCCAGGTCGAGGGAGCCAAGGACATTGCGGTGGAATTCACCAGCCTGTCCAAGACCTATTCCATGCCGGGCTGGCGCATGGGTTTCGCGGCGGGCAATCCGCGCCTCATCAACGCGCTCACCCGCATCAAGTCCTACCTCGATTACGGCGCATTCGCCCCGATCCAGATCGCCGCGACCGCGGCGCTCACCGGGCCGCAGGATTGCGTTGAGGAAATGCGCGACCTGTATCGCGAGCGCCGCGACGTGCTCATTCGGGGCCTGCACGCGGCCGGCTGGATGGTGCCGAGCCCGGAAGCCTCGATGTTCGCGTGGGCGCCGATTCCCGAGCGTTTCGCCCATCTCGGCAGCGTTGAGTTCAGCAAGATGCTGCTGGCCCGCGCCCGCGTGGCGGTAGCTCCCGGTATCGGCTTTGGCGAGTACGGCGACGGCCATGTCCGCATCGCGCTGGTGGAGAACACACACCGGCTTCGCCAGGCGGTGCGCAACATCAAGAGTTTCCTGCAGGCCGACAATCTGGCGCCTGCCGAGCCTACCCTCGAACTGGTGGGACGTTGACGCGCCCCCTTTCCGTCGCCATCGCCGGCCTCGGCACGGTCGGTGGCGGCGTGCTCACGATGCTGCGCCAGAACGCGGACCTGATCGCCGCCCGTGCTGGGCGACCGATCGCGGTCACAGCGGTGTCGGCACGCGACCGGGGCCGCGATCGCGGTGTCTCGCTGGCTGGATTGCACTGGTACGACGATCCCGTCGCGCTGGCGCATGATCCGTCCGTTGATGTCGTGGTGGAGGCGATCGGTGGCTCTGAAGGGCCGGCACGGGCGCTTGTGGTGGCCGCGCTGGCGGCCGGCAAGCCGGTGGTGACGGCCAACAAGGCTCTGCTTGCGGTACACGGGGCCGAGTTGGCCGACTCGGCTGAGCGTGCGGGCGTGCCCCTGGCCTTCGAGGCAGCGGTGGCGGGCGGCATCCCAGTCATCAAGGCGTTGCGCGAGGGCTTGTCCGGCAATCGGATCAGCCGCGTCGCGGGTATCCTGAACGGGACGTGCAACTACATCCTGACAGTGATGCGCGAGCGCCAACGCGAATTCTCCGACGTGCTCGCGGACGCGCAGCGGCTCGGATATGCCGAGGCCGATCCGAGCTTTGACGTGGACGGCATCGATGCCGCGCACAAGCTGGCGATATTGGCGGCACTGGCGTTCGGCCGCCCGGTGGCGTTCGACGCGGTCCATGTCGAGGGCATCCGCCAGGTGTCGGCGCTGGACATCGCCTTCGCAACCGACCTTGGCTACCGCATCAAGCTGCTCGGTATCGCGCGGCAGACTGAGGCCGGGATCGAGGCGCGGGTGCATCCGTGCATGATCCCCGAAACTGCCCCGATTGCGCGCGTGGACGGTGTGTTCAACGCGGTGGTAGCCGAAGGCGATTTCGTCGGCCGCGTGATGCTGGAGGGCAGGGGCGCCGGCGCTGGCCCCACTGCGTCCGCCGTGGTGGCGGACCTCATCGACATCGCCCGCGACCGGAAAACGCCCGTCTGGGGAGCTTCCTCGGGCGCGCTGTCCTCCGCGCCGTCGGTGCCGATGGAGGCGCATGTCGGCGCCTATTACCTACGCCTGATGGTGGTGGACCGTCCCGGGGTGATCGCCGACGTGACGGCGGTGCTGCGCGATCAGGGCGTGTCGTTGGAAAGCATGTTGCAACGTGGCCGCAGTCCTGGCGAGGCCGTGCCCGTGGTATTGGTGACGCACGAGGTGCGCGAATCCGCCATGCGTGCCGCCCTGGGCCAGATCTCGGCCCTGGAGGCGGTGCTGGAGGCACCCACCATGATCCGGATAGAACCGGCGTAAAACCAGGAACCAAGGACCGCCCATGCCCGACGAGCCCGCTGCCTATCAGACCGACCGTAACCTCGCCCTAGAACTGGTGCGCGTCACTGAGGCGGCGGGGCTCGCCGCCAGCCGCTGGATGGGCCTGGGCCGTAAGAACGAGGCCGATGGCGCTGCTGTGGAGGCGATGCGGAAGGCGTTCGACACGGTGGCCATCAGTGGAACCGTGGTGATCGGCGAGGGCGAGATGGACGAGGCGCCCATGCTCTATATCGGCGAGACCGTCGGCTCCGGCGGTCCCAGGATGGATATCGCAGTGGACCCGCTGGAAGGCACCACGCTGACCGCCAAGGGCGGTCCCAACGCGCTCGCGGTCATCGCGGTGGCCGAGCACGGTAACTTCCTGCACGCGCCAGACATCTACATGCAGAAGATCGCGGTCGGTGGCGGGCTGCCGGAGGGCGTCGTGGACATCGACGCCAAGGTTGCCGAGAACCTCCGCAACCTCGCGCGCGCCAAGAAATGTGACGTTTCCGATCTCGTGGCCTGCATGCTCGATCGCGAACGCCACGCCGAGTTGATCGCTCACACCCGCGAGGCCGGCGCCCGCATCATGCTGCTGAGCGACGGAGATGTGGCCGGCGTCATGGCAACGGCGCAGTTCGACAGTGGCGTGGACATCTTCATGGGTTCCGGCGGGGCGCCTGAGGGTGTGCTCGCCGCCGCCGCCCTGCGCTGCATCGGCGGCCAGATGCAGGGGCGGCTTCTGTTCGAGGACGAGGCCCAGGTCGAACGCGCCCGCGCCATGGGTGTCGATGACCCGAAGCGGGTGTATTCCGTCATGCAGATGGCCAAAGGGCCAGTTATGTTCGCCGCCACTGGCGTCACGACCGGGCCAATGCTGCGTGGCGTGCGACGGACGCGGAACGGGGCGGTGACGCACTCGGTGGTAATGCGAAGCAAGTCCGGCACGGTTCGCTATGTCGAAGCACACCACAACTTCGACACTAAGACATGGGGCGTGAATTAACTGAACGCGATCTCGCCGCCCACGCCGCCGCCCGACTCCGCGAACTATGTCCTCGGGGTCCATAGCAGCCTGAACGGCCGGCGCTGGTTGTGGCGCGACCCGACCGCGGAGCGCGTTGGCCTTGGTCTTGCCCAACGCCTCGGTGTGCCCGAGATCATGGGGCGGCTGCTGGCGGCACGCGGCATCGACCACGACACGGCGGGGCATTTCCTGGAGCCCACGCTGCGCGCCCTGCTGCCCGACCCGCACGTGCTGATCGACATGGACGTCGCCGCTGCTCGATTGATGCGCGCCGTCACCGTGGGCGAGACGGTGGCCGTGTTCGGCGATTACGACGTGGACGGCGCTTGCGCCGGCGCGATCATGGCGACCACCCTCCGTACGCTTGGCTGCACCGTCATTTCCTACGTGCCGGACCGTATGCGCGAGGGCTACGGCCCGAATGCGGCAGCGCTGGTGGATTTGGCCGCGCGCGGTGCCAGCCTGATCGTATGCGTCGATTGCGGCACGGCAGCCGGGGTGGCGCTGGCTGCCGTGAAAGACAAAGCCGAGGTGCTGGTGCTCGATCACCACGCCTGCGAAGGCCTGCCACCGGCAGTGATCGCGACCGTAAATCCCAACCGCCTCGATTGCAGTTCGGGCATGGGCGGGCTCTGTGCGGCGGGCGTCACGTTCATGACTGCCATCGCCACGGTGCGCCTGCTGCGCCGTGCCGGCTTCTTCGCCCAACGCCCCGAGCCCGATCTGATGAGGTTGCTGGACCTCGTGGCACTGGCCACCGTGTGCGACGTGATGCCGCT
>JANXXW010000074.1 GCA_025350425.1 Rhodospirillales bacterium | reverse complement strand
TGGCTGAGGTCGCTCGACTGCCGCAGGACACCATTCACCCGCAGCTCGATTGCGCCCTGGGTCGGGTCAAAGCCGTCGGCCGGCATCAACTCGCCGATCGGGGCCGACGCATCGAAGCCCTTGCCCATGTCCCACGGGCGCCCCGCCTTCTTCGCCTCGGCCTGCAGGTCGCGCCGGGTCATATCGAGCCCGGCCGCGTAGCCCCATACGTGGGTCAGCGCGTGTTCGGTGGCGATGCCCGCGCCGCCGGAACCGAGTGCCACGACCAGCTCCATCTCATGATGCAGGTCCTGCGTCAGCGGCGGGTACGGCAGGTCGGCGCCGCCTACCAGCAGCGTATCGGCGGGCTTCATGAAAAAGAACGGCACCTCCCGCACCGGGTCGTGGCCCATCTCACGCGCGTGTTCGGCGTAATTGCGGCCCACGCAGAATACGCGCCGCACGGGGAACAGTCCCCCGCCGCGGACCGGCATGGCGGGCGTGGGCGGCGGGGAAATGAGGTAATGCATCGGCGACGTCCTGAACGGTGGCCTTTATTATGCCAGGTTAAGTTTAGGGTCGCCAACTCAGCCCCATTCGGCTACTGCGCAGGGGGGAGAATTGCGTCATATGGTCGTAACAGGCTCAAAATCGTTATACTTGCAGGTGCTGGCCGCCGTCATCGCCGGCGTCATACTCGGCCATTACGCACCCGACATCGCTGTCCAGATGCAGCCGCTCGGCGACGCATTCGTGCGCCTGGTCCGCATGGTAATCGCGCCCATCATCTTCCTCACCGTCGTGGTCGGCATCGCCAAGCTCACCGCCGGCGCCGGCGTGGGCCGCATCGGGCTTAAGGCAATCCTGTATTTCGAGGCGTTGACCACCATTGCCATGCTGATCGGCCTACTGGTCGGCCACTTCCTGGCGCCCGGACAGGGCATGAACATCGACCCTACCAAAATCAACGCGTCCGCCGTCGCCCGCTACATCGACCCTAAAAGCCACCTGGGCGTCGTCGACTTCCTGATCAACATCATCCCCGATCAGATCGTGAACGCCTTCGCCAAGGGCGACATTCTACCCGTGCTATTTTTTGCCGTGCTGTTCGGCATCGCCATGGCGCGGGTGGGCGAACGGGCCTCGGCACTGACGCGCGTGTTGGATGAGGCGGGTAAGGCCATGTTCGGCGTGGTTGCGCTGATCATGAAAGTCGCGCCAATCGGAGCGTTCGGCGCCATGGCGTTCTCCATCGGTCGCTATGGTATCGGGCAGCTCAGCAACCTCGTCATGCTGATGATCGCGTTCTATGTCACCTGCGCCGTCTTCATCCTGGTCGTGCTGGCGCTGATCATGGCGGCTTGCGGCCTGAACATGTACAAGCTGCTGGCGTACATGAAGGAAGAGTTCTTCATCGTCCTCGGCACCAGTAGCAGCGAGTCTGCCCTGCCGACGCTCATGGAAAAGCTAGAGGCGATGGGGTGCTCCCGTCCGCTGGTGGGGCTCGTGGTGCCGTTGGGCTATGCGTTCAACCTTGATGGCACCAGCCTCTATTTCACGATGGCGATCGCGTATATTTCTCAGGCACTGAACATCCCATTGTCGCTGACCGATTGGGGGCTGATCCTGGGTGTGCTGTTGCTGACATCAAAGGGCGCTGCGGCCGTAACGGGTGGCGGCTTTATCACGCTCGCCGCGACGCTCGGCACGCTGTCCGGCAAAATCCCTGTGGAGGCGATCGTGCTGGTGTTCCCGATCGACCGCTTCATGAGTGAGGCGCGGGCCATCACCAACCTGTTCGGCAACGCGGTCGCCACCGTGTTCGTCGCCTGGTGGGAAGGCACGCTCGACCTGGCACAGGCCCACCGCGCGCTCGATGGCACTGCGGCCGGAATCATGATCGAGAAGCCCGCCGAGTAGTCGCCCCCTCTACAGCGTCATGCCGAGAAGCTCGGCGACGCGAGGGGTCGTCTTCAACCCGGTCCCGGTCAGCACGATGACCGTGACCTGTGCGGGGGTGATCGCGCCAGAATCCAGTAGCCGTGCGAACGCCGCGACTGCCTGCGCGCAGGTCGGCTCGACGTAGATGCCGCCACGGGCGAGTTCCAGGGTCGCGGCGGCGATCTCGTGTTCACTCAGCATGACGGCCCCGCCGCCGGTCAGCCGCAAGGCCCCAAGCACCTCCGCCATGCGGACCGGGCGCGCGATGGCGGTGCCTTCCGCGATGGTGGGCAGCGGTTCCGGCTGGGTCATGTCGGGGTCATCGGCCAGGAACGCGCGGGTGATCGGCGCACAATTCTCCGGCTGGGCCGCGAAGATCCGTGGCAGCGTGTCGATTTCGCCGATCCGGAGCAGTTCCGAGAAGCCGATTTCGCATCCTAATACGTTCGACCCCGCCCCACAGGGGACGATGATGTTGTCAGGCACGCGAAAGCCGAGATCCTCCCAAAGCTCGTAGGCCAGCGTCTTGGTGCCGTGCAGGAAAAACGGGTGCCAGTTGTGGCTGGCGTAGAACACCTCGCTTGACCGCGCGATGGCCGCGTCGGCGGTATCCTGCCGGGTGCCTGGAACAAGTTCGACACTCGCGCCGCACGCCCGCATGTGCACCGTTTTGGCGGGCGAGGTGCTGGTCGGAGCCATGATCGTGGCGCGCATACCTCCAGCCGCGGCATAGGCGGCGATGGCGGCGCCTCCGTTGCCGGAACTATCCTCCAGCACCGCGCTCACGCCCTGGTCCCGCAGGAGGGAGAGCATGACACTGGCGCCCCGATCTTTGAAGCTACCGGTCGGCGTGAACCACTCGCATTTCAGCAGCGCCTCCACCCCATGCAGGCGGCGCGGGATCAGCGGCGTACAGCCCTCGCCCATGGTAATGGGGTTTGCCACTTGGAACGGCAGCGCGGCCCTGTAGCGCCATAGGCTGCGAGTGCTCCGGTCGATCTGCTCGCGCCCGATCCCCGGCAAAGGCGTGAGCAGCAACGGGCGACCGTTCGGAGAGCACCATATCGGCGATTCGATCGGGTAGGTTCCGCCTTCGTGGGGATCGAGATACGCGGGGGACATGCCGGAATTACCATAGGAAGGTGACTCAAGGATTAAGACCGGGCAGAGCGCGGTTTACAATCCGGCCCAGCTGCGACTGGAATACCTTCTTGAGCGTCTCATGCCTTCAGGGGCGGTCCTGCGGCTGAATGGAGCTTGCCGCGCAGTCTCGGTGAGTGAGGTCGAGGCCAGTGAGATCGGGGCCAATGTGCCGAAGGCCTATACAAAACAGACCGCGTTTCCAACTGGACTTTCGTCCTCATTCCTGTGGCGGGAGGCGTACCGCCGGAGGGTGAGATCTTCGGGCACCGCTCCTCCCGCAAGGGGAGCGGTGGAACACGGCCGGCCTTCGCTTCAGGCCGGGATGTGCGAAGGATGGCGGGAACAGGTCGTATGGCGGTCATCCACAAGATCGAGCGCAGAATGCGCCCTGCCTGCGGACATGCCGCAATCAGGGCTGCCACCTCCGGGTCGTTCAGCACCAGTTGCTGTAGCTGCATTCCATAGGCCTGTGTCTCCGGCATCAGCTTGCCCAGCCACGCAAACCCGGACGGGAGCGGGCTTCGTGCGCGCGACGATGCCGCGGGCCTGGTTGCGCTCCGAGCCCGGCGGCGACGGATGGCCGGTAGGGTGCCGATTTGCGCCCGTGCTGCCAGCGCCGCGAACCGTCTGGCCAGTCGGCGCAAATGATCGAAAATTAGAATGATAAGCGGCCCGGCGGACCGATCCCGTGCAATCAGCTTCGGCACCATATGGCACAGTCCACCCATGATGAGGGCGAACTTGCCGGCGACGCAGGAGGTGGGAACCGGGATCGACATGCCAGGAATATGCACCTAAGTTCCGGATTTGAGCAAGAACAAATAGCGAACTTTTAGTTCGTCCGAACCGTTTCCGTGGCTGCAAGACGCGCATGTTTGCGATGGCCCGATTTTTGGTATGGTCAGCAAATGGACCGATCCGCCCTGCATCCATTTCGTGATTACCGCCACGATCCGTTCTTCTGTGAGCTGACCAGCCATCGGCCGGGCATGGCCGACGCGCTGGCAAAAATCATGGCCCGAATCGGTGCGATCGGGCTCGATGCCCTACGCGCCCGCGCCTCGGCGGCCGAAAACGATCTGATCGATCTCGGCATCACCTTCACGGTCTATTCCGAGGCGACCGCGATCGACCGCATCCTGCCGTTCGACTGCATCCCGCGGGTGATTACGGCGGCGGAATGGCGCGTGCTGGAGACCGGTGTCACCCAGCGCGTCACCGCGCTGAATGCGTTCCTCGGTGACATCTACAACCAGCGCAGGATCGTGGCCGACGGCGTGATCCCTGCCGACCTTGTGTTCGGTAACTCCAACTACCGTCCGGAGATGGAAGGCTTTCCGGTCCGATTCGGTACTTATGTCCATATTTGCGGCACCGACATCGTGCGCGACGAGCACGGCCGGTTCCTCGTGCTGGAGGATAACGCGCGCACGCCCTCCGGCGTCTCCTACGTGATCGAGAACCGCCATCTCATGTCACGCGCCTTCCCCGATCTCATGGCCGGGATGCGGCTGCGCCCGGTGGACGATTACGGCCGGCGTCTGCTGAGCGCCATGACCGAGATCGCCCCCGAGGGGGTGGATGACCCCCAGGTCGTGCTGCTGTCACCCGGCATC
>JANXXW010000057.1 GCA_025350425.1 Rhodospirillales bacterium | reverse complement strand
CGCTGACGCTGGCGGGTGGTATCCAGACCGGGGCGCTGAGCCTGATCGCGTCCGGCGGCATCGCGCAACCCGGCGGCAGTCTGGTCGCCGACAGCCTGACCGGGAGCGCGGGCGCCGGAGGGGCGACGCTGACCCAGACAGGGAACCGGATCGGCACGCTGCTGGCGTTTGCCAGTGGCGGCGGCTTCGCACTCACGGATGCGCATAGTTTGATTGTTTCGGGCCCCCTGACGGCCTCGACGGCAAGCCTGAACGTGACCGGCGACCTCACGCTTGCGGGTCTGGTCTCCGCGCCGGATGGGCTGTCGCTAGTGGCCTCGGGCGCCATCAGCCAGCCCGCTGGCTCCATTGTCGCTGGGACGCTGTCGGGGCAGGCGAGTTCCGCGTCGCTGAACGCCTCGGGTAACCGGATCGCGACCCTCTCCGGGTTCGTCACCACTGGCGACTTCTCGTTGGTCGATGGCCAGGGGCTGACGGTTACGGGCGTGGTGGATCCGAACACCGTGAGTCTTGCGGTCGGGGGCGACCTGAAGCTGAACAGCCTGGTCACCGGCGGCACGGTCGCGCTCAACGCGACCGGCGCCGTCACAGAAGGGACTGGCGGCAAGATCGTCGCCGCGACCTTGACCGGGGCCGCGACCTCGGCCGCCCTGACTGCCGGCAACGAGGTGACAACCCTCGGCGGCTTCACCACAAAGTCCGGGTTCGCGCTCACCAACGTGCCGGCGCTCTCGGTCACCGGGCCGGTCACTGACGGCCAGTCGATCTCGCTGAATATTGCAGGCGCGTTGAGCGTGGCCGGGACGATCCAGGCGCCGCTGGTGAACCTGAACGCGGCCAGTCTCGCGCAGACTGGCGGGACGTTGACGGCGAATACCTTGTCGGTCGCCACGCCGGGCGACTTCACGCAGTCGGGCGGCAGCCTCGCCGTAACGACAATCGGCGGCAACGTTGGTGGCCGGCTGGACCTGGGCAACGCTGGCGGCGCTGCCATCGCCAATGCCGTCGATCTGTCGGCCGGGACGGGGATGACATTGGCCGATAGCGGAACGCTGCGGCTCGCCGGCGCGCTTTCCGCACGGGCTGTCGCGATCACCGCGACCGGAGCACTCACGCTCGACGGTGGCAAGATCGTCGCGGACAACCTGACCCTGATCGCGCGATCGGACACCAACGGTGCGGCCGTATTCCGGCAAACCGGGCAGACCGTCATCCAACCAATGACCGGCGCAACCTCCGCCGTGCTACTCGGGCTCCAGGCTCCTCGCGGGACCATGACGCTGAGCGGGCTCTACGCCCCAACAGGCGATGTTGTGCTCGCGCTTGGCGCCGGCGGCGTCAGCGGCAACCTCACCGTGGGCCAGCTTCTCGTGAATGGCACTGGCGGTTTCGCTAACCTGACAGGACGCGTGGCGTCTCGGACCGGGACGGCGGCGGCACAGGTGTCGCGCATTTTGCCGAGCGTCGCACCGATCTACGAGCTGAACGGATGCGCCATCGGGGCTGCGAGTTGTGGCGACAACCCGAGCTCGATCCTGACCAACTTCCAGATCACGAGCGTGCTGCGTCCCGACATCCTGACGCTTGCGATCCTCGACCTCTCCGTCACGCGGGATCGGGACGATCCTACCCTGACGCTGCCCAACATCTCGGACCGGGACTACTGAGCAATGCGGTCGTTTAAACTTGCAGCCTGCCTCGTTTTCGGCCTCGCAGGCTGCGCCGGGCCACCGCCCGGCGCTTACGTCGGTGGCAGCAGCCGAAGTTCGGCCGACGCCGTAGGTCTTGGGACGAATGCGGCCGGAGAGCCCTGCACGCAGCAGGTGCAGAGCGGCGAGGCCGACCTGTTCTGCGGCACCTGGGAACAACCCAGCGGCCATGTCGCCAGAGGCGGTCCAGGCGATGCAAACAGTCTGGCCCAGGCGGCCACCGCGAGCCCTTGGCGCAACTCGATCGACAACCGGTTCAACTGCGCCGATCCGACGCCTTCCAACATCCTCGGCGACGTTCCGGCTTTGCTGATGAGTTGCACCCGCAAGGTCGGCGGCTGGCCGCAGGAGGCGCTGGTGGCCGCCGTCGGCGGGCAGCTTTACATGGCAGACGGAATCCTTCCGACCCTGCCGGTGCTGGAGCGGTCGATCGGCGTCTTATCGGGCAGGATCACCGCGCAGGCCGCGCCAGCGTTGGCCCCCGGGCGCGCGGACGCGCTGCTCGCATCCCGCCTCGCGGCGCAGTCCTTCGGGGCGGGAGATGTCGGCCAGTATCAGGCGCTGATGCAGGCCGGGACGCGGGCCAACCTCGCGGAGAGTTTCATCGCCTCCGAGCGCGCCTACCGTGCCGCACTCATCCTGCAGCAGAAGACGCTGGGGCGGGACAACCCGAACACGGCCGTGCCGCTGATGCTGCTGGCCCTCCAGATGTCGAATCAGGGCCGCACCGCCGAGGCCGACGAGGATTTCGCCCGTGCGGCGCGGTTGATAGGTCGTGCCGACGATCCTACGGCGATGCCCCGTCTCCGGCACTATCAGGCTCTGAACGCGATCAACAAGGGCGAACCGGCTGTGGCCCTGCCGCTGCTGAAGGCGGCCGAGGCCGGCTACATCGCCGTCCTGCCGCCAGACATGCTGGCCGCCCGGCCGCCACGCATTCGCGGGCCTGTCACCGTTGGTGGGCACGGCGCCGGCAGTTCCTCCGACGGCATGCTGATGGACCCCGACCAGTTGACCGCGCTGATCGGCGTGATCGAGACGCGGCGTTATCAGTCGATCGCGTTGCGGGACCTGAACCGGCCCGAGGAGGCCAAGGCCATGATCCGCTCGGCTGAGGATCTGTCGAGCGCGCATGGGCTGCGGCAGCGCGACCTCACCGCACGGCTGTACCGCACCGCGTCGCTGGTGGACGACGTGGCGCGGCAGGGCAGCGGTTATGGCGCGATGCAGGATGCGTCACGTGACTTCGCATTGTCGCAACCCGGCACGCGCCCCCTGGCCCAGACCGAGTTGATGCGCGCGGCGCAGGAAATGCGGGCTGGCTCGTCCACCGCCGCGCTGGATCTGTGTCGTCGCGCCACCGGGCTGCTCCGGGAACTGAAGGCCGGGACGTCGGCCGGTTTGATGGCCCCCTGCCTGTCGGCTTACGCGGCCGAAGCCAAACGCCAACCCGCCCTGAGGCAGGCGTTGCTGGCCGAGATGTTCGCCGCCGCGCAGATCGCCCAGGGCGGCATCACCGTCCAG
>JANXXW010000007.1 GCA_025350425.1 Rhodospirillales bacterium | reverse complement strand
CGGCGCGCCGGTGAGGCGCCTCGCCATCCCGCCATACCCGGCCGAACTGACCCAGAGTTTCGAGAGCCGGGGCGACCTGCTGACCATCCGGCCGATCCGCCCGGAGGACGCCGAGGCGCATGGCGCGTTGTTCTCCCGGCTGTCGCCCGAGGACGTAAGGTTCCGGTTTTTCAGCGCGCTGCGGCAGCTTTCACCCGACCAGATGGCCCGCATGACCCAAATCGACTACGACCGGGAGATGGCATTCGTGGTGACGCGCGAGACACCGGCGCAGACGGTGGCCGTCGCGCGTCTGGTCGGGGACGTGATCGGGGACGGGGCCGAGTTCGCTATCGTGGTGCAACCGGACATGAAGGGCCGTGGCGTTGCGTCCGCACTGATGCGGCAACTGATCGATTGGGGCCGGGAGCACGGCCTGGGCACGATCACGGGCCAGGTGCTGGCCGACAACGCGCCCATGCTGGCGTTCATGCGGCATCTCGGCTTCACCATACGACGCATCCCCGACGAGACGGGCGTGGTCGAGGCCACGATGCGCCTCGCCGTGGAGGCCGCGTGATACCGGATACCGATGGCGACGCCCGACGCACCCTGAACCGACATAAGGCCTTCGCTACCGGCCTGCTGACGCTGATGGCAGCGATGACGCTCGGCACCTACATGCTGCCGCCTGGCACCGCGACGGAGATATTGCAGGCGGCGGCGAAGGCCGGCTTCGTGGGCGGGATCGCCGACTGGTTCGCGGTCACGGCGCTGTTCCGCCACCCACTCGGCCTGCCGATCCCGCACACTGCCATTATTCCGGCGCAGAAGGTCAGGCTCGGGCGGGCGCTGGGGCGGTTCGTGGCCAACCATGTGTTCACCGAGGCCGAAGTGGCCCGCATGCTGGCCCGTATCGACCTGTCAGGCATTCTGCGTCGCTTCCTGTCCGATCCCGCCGCGACCCGGCCGGCAGCCGAGGCGATCGCGGCAATGCTGCCCCGGCTGCTGGCCACGATCGAGGACGGGCGCGCGCGGCGGGTGATGGGGCGGCTTATCCCGCGCATCCTGGGCGGTGTGGGCGCCGGGCGGGTGGTCGGGCGGGCCATGCGCGGGCTGGTGGCGGGCGGGCGGCACCAGGAGGTGTTCAGCTTCATTCTGATCCAGTTGAGGGCAGTGCTGGCCGATCGGGAGGAATCGCTCCGGATGGCGATCGAGGAGCGGGTGCGCGAGCAGGGCGGGCGGCTGGTGGGGTGGGCCATCGGCGCCTCCGTCGCCAAGCGCGTACTCACCCAGTTCAACGGCGAACTCGACAAGATGGATGCCGACGGCTCCGACCTGAGGGCAGCGTTCGACGAGTGGGTGGGGCGCGAGATCAGCCGTATCGAGGATGATCCCGCGCGGGCCGCCGAGATCGGGGCGGCGCTGCGGCGGGTGCTGACGCACGAGACGATCCAGGCCTGGATCTGGGACGTCTGGTCGCGCATCCGCGTCGCCTTCGAAGCCGATGCCGGGCGACCGGGCGGGCGTACGGTGGCATTCCTGGAAGGGGCGCTCAGCAATCTCGGCGTGCTGCTGGCAACCGACCCCGGTGCGCGCGCACGGTTGCAGCGCACCGTCGAAAGCATCACGCAATCCCTGATGCCGGCGGCACAGGTGCAGATCGCGGATTTCATCGCCGACGTGATCGCGACCTGGGACACGAATACCATCGTGGACAAGATCGAACTCCGCGTGGGCCGCGATCTGCAATATGTGCGGGTGAACGGCACGCTAGTCGGCTTCCTCGTGGGCGGGTTAGTCTACGTCGTGCTGCGCGCGATATTCGGGCATGTGAGTTTCTGAAGGAGGCGACACGGATGCTGCTCTCCGTCCTCGATCAATCCACGATCGTCACCGGCCGATCGCCGGGTGCCTCGATCCAGGAAAGCCTGGAGCTGGCGCGGCACGCCGAGGCGCTCGGCTATCACCGCTATTGGGTGGCCGAGCACCATAATTCCGACAGCCAGGCCGGCACGGCGCCCGAGATCCTGATTGCTGCCATCGCCGCCACCACCAAGCGTATCCGGGTCGGCAGCGCGGGGGTGATGCTGCCGCATTATTCGGCGCTGAAGGTGGCCGAGCAGTTCCGTGTGCTGGAGGCGATCGCGCCGGGGCGGATCGACCTTGGGCTCGGGCGGGCACCCGGCTCGGACGGGTTGACGGCCTATGCGCTGAACCCGAATGCCGGCACCGCCGCTGACATGTTCCCGAGCGACGTGCGCGACCTCATCGCGTGGA
>JANXXW010000539.1 GCA_025350425.1 Rhodospirillales bacterium | reverse complement strand
CTTCCAAACGCCGCCGCTTGGACTCGAAAGCTCGCCGCGCGACCCTGAAGGACCAGCGCGGCCTGCCACGGGACGGCGGATAACCGGGCACGAAAACCCGACTATCCGCAGCCGATCATACCGTTGATCAGGCTTTATTCGCCGACGGCGGTAGTCTGCTTGTTCTTCCAGTAAAGCGAAATTTTCTCATACTCGCAGAGATTGATATTGCTCCACTCCGCCTCGTCGCCGTCGTTGTACTTTACCTTGATATCAAACATGCAGGCCGAACCGCCATGCGGAAAGGTTATATTGACGGCCTCGTCGTCGCCAAGGGAACTCTTGCCCATGATGTCCTTGCCCCAGGAATCGCTGGAGTGGGCCCCGACATAGACATTGTCGATCTGATAGCCGGTTTTGTTAACCAGCTTGAAATCCGCATCGCTGGCCGAAGCGGAGCCGAGCAGACCGGCGGAAATCGCAGCTACGACGAGCAATGTCTTGGAAAAATGCATCTCTGTTCCTGAACTTTCAAATACGGTCGTAAACGCAACTGCGTTATACATGCAACGAACAATCATATTACGAAACGTTATCCCACAAAAGTGAATATTGCGTCAACAGAAACTGACTTCATGCGTATGACGAATTAAGTCACGGCCATCGCGACACGGCAGAGTAGGCAGGAAAGTCAGTCGGGCGTCAGATGCCGGGTTGCCGCGTTCAGCCTGGCTTTGGCCTGCTCCTGCTGCAAGGCCTGCGCTACGCCGGCGTCGGTGCTCGGTATCGTCGGCGGACGATCCTCAGCCATAATCATGACACCGCATCCGGTCATCGCAAACAAAAAGCCTCCAAGAAACAAGATCCACATGGGTATCGTTCTCCTTTGCAGGGATAATAGTGTTTCCCGGTTGAACCAGGACACATTATCGAGGACCAAAGTAACGTTCCACCCTGACTTCGGGATCTCCGACAACAAGGGCGAGACCAGTGAAGATTTAGTGAGCCCGGCGGGACTCGAACCCACGCCCATAGGATCAAAGGTATCGATACTCTGACGGATAGATGGGGCGGGCATAGTCCGTATTCGGCTGGATATCGAGGTGGGATTAACGTCGCGACCCTGACAATATTGACCGTGCGCTTGCCCTTCCGGCGTAGCAGCACGAACACCTACCGACTGCATGACCAGTGCCGTGCATCAGTCAACTTCTCGCTGTCTGGTCAGCCCGCTTGCCTGAGGCGGAGGAACTCGGGCAGTTCTGGGGCGGCTAGGTCGGACACCGCCCAGAACGCCTTCCCGCGGTAGCGCGAGTAGCAGCAATAGGCTGGCCGCGAGCGTGAGACCGCCGCCGAACGATAGGAACTAGCCTGGGTGCCAGCGCGCCAGGCGACCCGTCCGGGATGGACGCGCCACGGCGGCAAGTCGCGCATGGATAGCCTTCCGCAGTGCCTCCGAAGCGGCGTGGTGGGGCATGTCGCGAGGCAGGCCGCCCGGCAGCGCGACAAGTTGCGCCTGCATCCCGGCGCAGCGTTCCTGCTCGATCGGAGGTTCACCAACATCACCGCAGGCTAGGTGCTACAGCGCCGCCTGGGCCAGTTCGGGGGCAAGCAATTTCAGCGGGCGCAATCCCGGCACCACGCCGGCGAGCAGGTCGTCACGCCGGATGAAGTGGTGATACCCGGCGTGTCGTTTATCGTGACGCCCCGTGATTGGTTTCGATGTGCAGACCGACCAACCCGGCGGTTTATTCGCGCTGGCGACAACCGAGGCTGGGCCATTCGCTGATACCGACCCGTGGCCGACAATCATGATGCCTATGTGTGAGTTCGAGCCTGGGAGCCTCACCAGAGCCGTGATGTCCAGTTCTGCCCGGCTGTGTAGCCCCAACTCCTTAGTGAAGTCGCTGAGCGTTGGGAACTAGCACGACGAAGTTCTGGATCCAGTCTTGCGGGAGCAGTTCACCCATTGGACGACCGTCAGGTAGTGCCGGATGTTGTTTGAAGATTTGGTGAGCCCGGTGGGACTCGAACCCACGACCACGAGATTAAAAGTCTCATGCTCTACCAACTGAGCTACAGGCTCGCTCAGCCCGCCTTGAACGCCAAGACGGGCTTTTGGTCAAGTTCCGAGGCGAACGCTAGGTGCCCGGCTTTACGTCTGCGGCTACGCGCATGTGTATGATCTTGTCTGGACCGGACACGCTTCCGCTGCCGCCAGCGCCACGCTTGATCTTATCGACCAGATCCATACCAGAAGTTACTTGGCCCCAGATCGTATATTGTCCATCCAGACTCGGCGCCGGGGCGAACATAATGAAGAACTGGCTGTTTGCGCTGTTTGGGTCGCTGGTGCGGGCGGCGCCAACAGTGCCACGAAGGAAATGCTTCGTGTTGGTGAACTCGCCCGGAACATCCGCAAGCTTGCTGCCGCCGCTGCCGGTTCCGGTCGGATCGCCACCTTGGGCCATGAAGCCCTCGATCACGCGGTGAAAGGGCGTCCCATCGTAGAAGCCTTGGCGGCAGAGTAACTTAACTCTCTCCACGGCCTTGGGAGCCAACTCCGGAAACAGCTGAATTGTGACCCGGCCGTCCTTCAGATCAAGGTAGACTGTGTCCTGCAGGCCAGTATCGGCTGCGGCTTCGGCTTCGCTCATAAATTCTCCAGTCAATGCACTGACGATGATAGTGGGGGCGAGCAGGCCAGTAGCAAGCAGGCGTGCGGACAAGGTGCGGCGACGCATATTTTGCTCCATTCGTGGGGAGTGATTTAGGCGCGCACGCGGATAAGCGTACGCTCCAGTGTCAATGGCGGGACAAAGCTCGATATGTCGCCGCCGAGTTGCGCGATATCCTTCACGAAACGCGAGGAGATGAACTGATGGCGCTCGCTCGCCATCAAAAACATGGTCTCGATCCCGGGGTCAAGCCGGTAGTTCATACCGGCCATCTGGAACTCGTAATCGAAATCCGATACCGCCCGCAGCCCACGCACGATCACGCTCGCGCCGACTTGCTTGGCGAACGCGATCAGCAAGACGCTGAACGGAAGCACCTCGATTGAGGTGCCGGTGCGCTGGGAGATAAGGGCGCATTCGTTGGCCACCAACTCCACGCGTTCGTCGAGCGAAAAAAGCGGCGCTTTGCCGATATTGGCAGCAACACCGACCACCAGCCGGTTCACGATCCGGGCCGCCCGGCCGATGATGTCGGTATGGCCGTTGGTGATCGGATCAAACGTGCCAGGGTACAGGCCGGAATGGAACACCGGCGCCGCACCGATCATGACTGATCGTTTCCCTGCCCTACCTCCAGCCCGTCCAAGTCAACCGCGCCGTCCTCCACCACGACCTCGTCGGGCACAACGGCATCTACGATCGGGAACACGCTTGTGATGTGCTCTCCGGCGTCGAGCCGGAACAGCGTGACGCCCTGAGAGGCCCGCCCGGTCAGCCGTACCTGGTCGGCGGGCACCCGGATCAGGCGCCCCGCATCCGTCACCATCATCACGCCGTCTCCCGGACGCACCGGGAAGGTGCCGGACACGGCGAGGCCGGTACGCGGGGTCAGTGTGATGTTGGCGATGCCCTGTCCGCCCCGGCCAGTTACGCGGTATTCAAAGGCGGTGGAGCGCTTGCCGAAGCCCGCATTGGTCACGGTGAGCAGGATCTCCTCCACTTCCTCCATGGCGGCGATGCGCTCAGGCGAGAGGGTCACCTCGTCCATGACTTCCTCGGGCTCGGGCGCCACCATTTCAGCTTCCTCTTCGCCAGGAGCGCGGCGACGCATTGCGGCGGCTTTGAGGTAGGCCATGCGCTCAGCGTTCTCCGCATCGACATGACGAAGCACCGCGAGGCTGATGACCTCGTCGTTCCGCTTGCCGGTCGCCAGCTTGATGCCGCGCACGCCGGAACTGTCCCGGCCCGCGAACACCCGCAGCGTGTCGTCGGTGATCTGGAACCGAATGCAGCGGCCCATGCGGGTCGCCAGGAACACATCGTCGCTCTCGCGGCAGGTGGCGACTCCAATCAGGCGGTCGCCCTCGTCCAGTTTCATCGCGATCAGCCCGGACGACCTGACATTACGGAAATCCGACAGTCGGTTGCGCCGGACGTTGCCCTGCGCAGTGGCGAACACGAGGTGCAGATTTTCCCACATGGTCTCTTCCTGCGGCAATGGCAGAACCGTGGTGATCTCGTCCGACCCCAGTTCCGGCAGCAGGTTCACCAGCGCGCGACCTTTCGCGGTGGGGCTGGCTTCAGGTAGCTTCCAGACCTTTTCACGATATGCCTTTCCACCTGAGGAAAAGAACAGAACCCATTGGTGTGTATGGGCATTAAAGCTGCGGGTGACGATGTCGTCGCCACGCGTGCTCGCAGCGCTACGACCCCGGCCGCCACGGTTCTGCTCGCGGAACGTCTCCAGCGACGTGCGCTTGATGAAGCCGTCGCGAGTGATGGTGACCACCATCTGGCCAGGCTCGATCAGGCTCTCGTCGTCCTGGTCGGCCGCGAAGTCCACGATGTCTGTCATACGCGGGCTGGCGATGTCGGCGCGGACCATCGTCAACTCGTCGCGCATCACCTCCATACGGCGGATGTGGCTGCCAAGAATGTCGAGAAGGTCGCCGATCTTGGCCGCCACCTCGCTCATTTCGCCCGCGATCTTCTCGCGCTCGAGTCCGGTCAGGCGTTGCAGGCGGAGCTCGAGAATGCCGCGTGCCTGCTCCTCCGTCAGCCGCACGGTGTCGTCGGCAGCCACGAGGTTGCGCTCGTCCTGGATGAGTTCCAGCAACGGCAGCACGTCGCCAGCGGGCCAGTCCTGGCCCATCAGCGCCACGCGCGCGGTTGCGGCATCGGGACTGGCGCGGATCAGCCGGATGACGTTATCGATATTGGCAACCGCGATGGCTAGCCCGACCAAGACGTGGGCGCGCTCGCGGGCCTTCGACAGATCATGCCGGGCGCGGCGCAGGATCACGTCCTCGCGGAAGGCGATGAAGGTCTGCAGCGCGTCCTTCAGCCCCATCAGGCGCGGCATGCCGCCATCCAACGCCAGCATGTTGATACCGAAGCTCGTTTGGAGCTGGGTATGGCGATAGAGCTGGTTCAGCACCACCTCGCGCGTCGCGTCCCGCTTCAGCTCCATAACGATGCGCATGCCCGAGCGGTCGCTCTCGTCGCGCATGTCGGCGATGCCCTCGATCGACTTGGCGCGCACCATCTCCGCAATTTTCTCGATCAGGGAGGTCTTGTTCACCTGATAGGGAATTTCGGTCACGATGATGGCGTCGCGCCCAGGACGGACTTCCTCGAAGTCGGCGACCGCACGCAGCATGATGCTGCCGCGTCCGGTCTCGAACGCTGAGCGGATGCCCGCGCGGCCCAGGATGATGCCGCCCGTGGGGAAATCAGGCCCAGGCACGATCTTCATCAGGTCGTCGAGCGAGGTATCCGGCTCGGCGATCAACGCGAGCGTGGCGTCGATGATCTCGGTCGGGTTGTGGGTCGGGATGTTGGTCGCCATTCCGATCGCGATGCCGACGGCGCCATTGATCAACAGGTTAGGATAGGTAGCCGGAAGAACCTTGGGCTCCTCGGACGTCTCGTCGTAGTTCGGCTGAAAATCAACGGTGTCGCGGTCGATGTCAGCCAAAAGATGGACGGCGGCACGGGCCAGACGGGCTTCGGTGTATCGCATCGCCGCCGGCGCATCGCCATCGATGGAGCCGAAATTGCCCTGCCCGTCGATCAGGCGGACCCGCATGGAGAAGGATTGCGCCATGCGGACCATGGCGTCGTAAATCGCGCTGTCGCCGTGCGGGTGATACTTGCCCATGACATCGCCGACCACGCGGGCCGATTTGCGGTAGGGCTTGTCCGGCGTGTTGCCGGCCTCCTGCATGGCGAACAGGATACGGCGATGGACCGGCTTCAGCCCATCCCGCGCATCGGGCAAGGCGCGGCTGACGATGACAGACATCGCATAGTCGAGAAACGACTTGCGCATCTCGTCTTCTAGGGCGATCGGCTGTACGTCCGACGGGCCGCTTAGATCTTTAGTGTCGCTCAAGCGGGTCTCGATTCAGGTTGCGCGGACAGGCGAGTCCGGTCGGTTCTTATACAGGAGGACCAGCGAACGAACCAGCCGCCTCGCCCTTGACCAACCCGGCCCTTGGCGGCACCTCATGGCCCATGAATATCAACCCGTTCTTCGAGCCCTGGACCACCCCCTTCGGCGTGCCACCCTTCGATCGCATCCGGCCCGAACATATCGCCGAGGCCCTGGAGCGGGGCATGGCCGAGCAGGTCGCCGAGGTCG
>JANXXW010000408.1 GCA_025350425.1 Rhodospirillales bacterium | reverse complement strand
GTACGGCGTCGTCTTCACCGGTCATTGTGCGGCCTTCAACGCCGCCACCAACTCCGATTTATTCATGCGCGACCGTCCGGTGATGCCGCGCTCCTCAGCGAGCGAGAGCAGTTCGATACGGGTGGCGGCACCATCGTGGCCAGCATTCCGAACTGCCGCCGTCTTCTTCGCGATATCCGCCGGCTGGGCGGAGAACTGCTTTCCAGCATCGAGGTCGGCGCGCTTCTTGCGCGTGGTGGCGGCATATTCGTCGTTCGACAACGCCGCGCGTACTTCCCTGGGCAGGTAACGCTCCCCGGTTTCGAGCGATTCGCCACCCGACTTGGTGCCCCAGTCCTCCTGGGTCCATTGCTTCAGGTGATTGTCCAGGCTCTTGGCCCCCGCATACCCGCCGCCCTCGCGCTTATACTCGGCAACCGCAATCTGCGCCTTGCGTGCGGACCACTGGCCCGGTTTTCCACCCTTGCCCTCGCGCGTCACCTTATCCTTGACGGCGTCCCACAATTTCGGATCGGTCTTGTCGGCGGTTGCGGCCATATCCCATGCTCCCGGCTAGAAGCGAAACATTGCCCGCCGGCGCGAGTTCCACCCGCGAATCGTCAGCCCTTCGACGGCGGGCCGGTCGCGCAACGAGCCCTGCCCTTAGGCCGGGCATTTACCCCTCGTGGCCAATGCGCCGACGGCCGGCGGTGTGGCGTGGGCGATGATGAGTGGCCCGGCGTTGCGATCCCGCGCGATGAACTTTAGCACCCTGTGACGCAGGTCTTCGGGGATCTGGGCGAACCGGCTTCCGATGGAAGAAGTGGAGATCGGAATTGTCACGTCAGGAAATGAACCCTAGCATCCTATGCATGTCAGGAACATAACACGAACTTACGAGTTCGGCTTGGCGGCGGTGACGCGCAAGCTGGTCCACTTCCTGTGTGCACGATGTGTTGCGCCTCAAAAAACCCCATGCTAGACGCCCGACGCCGGAACAACCCCGCCGGCCTCTCAATTTAGGACCGGAAATTGGCGTCTGGCGGCAGTTCAGTCTCATCGGGCGGCGGTGTCGCCGAGCGTTACGCGACCGCGCTTTACGGCATCGCGGAGGATGAGCGGAAGCTCGATCCGGTGATCGATCAAATGAACGGTCTCGGCCGTCTGATCGACGAGAACGCCGATCTTCGCCGCCTTCTCGCCAGTCCGCTGATCGACATGAAGACAGCCTTGAAGGCTTTGCGCGAAGCTCTCGCCGCCCAAGGCTTCGGCAAGATCGTCCAGGATTTCGCGGGCGTCGTGGCGACCAATCGCCGTTTGGCTGCGCTCCGGACCATCACCACCGCCTTCGCCGCCCTGGTCGCGCAAAAGCGCGGAGTGACTGTGGCGCAGGTCGAGACCGCTCACCCCCTCACCGACGTTCAGGAGCAGCAGCTCCGCGCCCGCCTCATCGAGGCCGGTTACGGCAACGTCGACATCCTCAAGCGTGTTGATCCGTCCCTTCTGGGCGGGTTGGTCGTTCGCATCGGCGCGCGGCTTTACGACACGAGCCTCAAATCCCGGCTGCAGCGTCTGCAGTACGCCATGAAGGGAGCCGCCTAGGCCATGGACATCCGCCCCGCTGAAATCTCCGAAATCCTGAAGCGTCAGATCGCATCGTTCGATCATGAGGCCGACGTCGCTGAGACTGGACAGGTCTTGAGCGTCGGCGACGGCATCGCCCGCGTCTTCGGCCTCCAGAACGTGATGGCCGGCGAACTGGTGCAGTTCCCGTCCGCCGGCCTCACCGGCATGGCGCTGAACCTCGAGACCGACAACGTCGGCATCGTGATCTTCGGCAACGACCGTGAAATTCGCGAAGGCGACACCGTCAGCCGGACCGGACGCATTGTGGACGTGCCAGTCGGCCGCCACCTGCTCGGACGCGTCGTGGATGGCCTCGGCAATCCGATCGACGGCAAGGGCCCCATTGAGGGCGAACGTCGCCTCGTCGAGGTAAAGGCGCCCGGCATCATCCCGCGCAAGTCCGTGCATGAACCGATGCAGACCGGCATCAAGGCGATCGACGCTTTGATCCCGATCGGCCGTGGCCAGCGCGAGCTCATCATCGGCGATCGTCAGACCGGCAAGACTGCGGTGATCATCGACACCATCCTGAACCAGAAGGGTGCCAACGCCGGCGACGACGAGAGCAAGAAGCTCTATTGCATCTACGTCGCCATCGGCCAGAAGCGCTCCACCGTCGCCCAGTTGGTCCGCACTCTCGAAGAGAACGGCGCGATGGAATACTCCATCGTCGTCGCCGCCACCGCGTCCGACCCGGCACCGATGCAGTTCCTCGCGCCCTACACCGGCTGCACCATGGGCGAGTTCTTCCGCGATAGCGGCAGCCACGCCGTCATCTTCTACGACGACCTCTCCAAGCAGGCCGTTGCCTATCGCCAGATGTCGCTGCTGCTTCGCCGTCCACCCGGCCGCGAAGCCTACCCCGGTGACGTGTTTTACTTGCACTCTCGTTTGTTGGAGCGGGCCGCGAAGATGTCGGACGCGTTCGGCGCCGGCAGCCTCACCGCGCTGCCTGTCATCGAGACTCAGGCCGGCGACGTGTCGGCCTATATCCCGACCAACGTGATTTCGATCACCGATGGCCAGATCTTCCTCGAGACGGAACTGTTCTTTAAGGGCATCCGCCCCGCCGTGAACGTCGGCATCTCCGTCTCGCGCGTGGGCTCGGCTGCTCAGATCAAGGCGATGAAGCAGGTTGCCGGCCGCATTAAGTTGGAACTGGCGCAGTATCGCGAGATGGCCAGCTTCGCGCAGTTCGCATCCGACCTTGACGCCTCAACTCAGCAACTACTCGCACGTGGCGCCCGCCTGACTGAGCTTTTGAAGCAGCCCCAGTTCAGCCCGGTTCCGATCGAGGAACAGGTTCTGGTCCTATTCGCAGGCGTGCGCGGTTATCTCGATAAGATCGCACTTGGTAGGATCGGGGCATTCGAGCGCCAGATGCTCAGTGAAATCCATTCGAGCGCACCCGATATCGTCGAGTCGATCCGCACCGATCGCGAGATCAAGAAGGACGTGGAGGCCAAGTTGGTCGCCTTCCTGGACAAGTTCGCCAAGAGCTTCACGTAAGGTCTCGCCATGCCCAGCCTTAAAGACCTCCGCAACCGGATCAACAGCGTGAAGTCCACGCAGAAGATCACGTCGGCCATGAAGATGGTCGCGGCTGCGAAACTGCGGCGGGCGCAGAGCCAGGCTGAGGCCGCGCGCCCCTATGCGCAACGCATGGAGCGGATGCTGGCAGCACTCGCAGCCTCCGCTGTCGGCAGTCCGACCGCCCCGCGCGAGTTGATCGGAACCGGGCGCGACCAGATCCATCTTCTAATTCCCGTCACTGCCGATCGGGGGCTTGCGGGCGCGTTCAATTCGAACGTCAGCCGGATGACGCGCAACAGCATCCGGCGGCTCCAGGCTGAGGGCAAGACGGTCAAGATTCTGCCGGTTGGGCGTAAGGGCCGGGATTTTCTGAAGCGTGAGTTCCCGTCGAACATCATCGGCGACATCAGCTATGCCGGTCGCAAGGGGATCAATTTTGCCGATGCCCAGGCAATCGGTGAGCGCGTGACACAGATGCTGGCTGCCAACGAATTCGACGTCGCTACCGTCATCTACAACCAGTTCCACTCGGTCATCACCCAGGTGCCGACCGAGATGCAACTGATCCCTATGAAGCTGCCCGAGACGAAGCCAGCCGACACCGCGACCTCGACGATGTACGAGTTCGAGCCGGACGAGGAAACCATCCTGGCCCGTCTGCTCCCACAGAACCTTGCGATTCAATTATATCGCGCGCTGCTGGAGAATTCGGCTGGCTTCTACGGGTCGCAGATGTCGGCCATGGACAACGCCACGCGCAACGCGGGCGATATGATTAAGCGCCTGTCGCAGAACTATAACCGAGCGCGTCAAGCGAACATCACACGAGAGCTTATCGAGATCATCTCCGGCGC
>JANXXW010000387.1 GCA_025350425.1 Rhodospirillales bacterium | reverse complement strand
GGCGGCCATGGTTTCGATTTCAGGAGCATCGACATTGGCGTGCCACTCGCTGATCTGGGCATCGCCTTTCCCGGCCTGGCCCACGGCGGAGATGATCTCTGTCGAACCCAGGTAGTAGGTGAAGAACGTGCCCTTGAACCCAGCATCGTTCGCCGCCTTGACCAGCAAGGAGAGGTCCGCGCCCCAGTTCCCGGTGACGACGGCATCGGCGCCGGCCGCCTGCATCTTCTGTATGTAAGGTGCGAAGTCCTTCACTTTGCCCAGCGGCACGCGCTCGGTCCCGACGATATCGAGGTCGGCGCGCTTGCCCTTCAGCATCTGCACGGCCCCGCGCTCGACGGATTGACCGAAGGAGTAATCCTGGTTGAACACGTATACCTTGTGCAGGTCCGTGCGGGTGAGGAGGTAGGTGGACAGCGCGCGCATCTTCATGTCGCTGTCCGCATCAAAGCGGAAATGCCACCAATTGCATTTGTCGTTGGTCAGCGCCGGATCGACTGCGGCATAGTTCAGGAACATTGCTGCCCGCGCCGGGTCGCGCTTGTTGGCCTTGGCGATCGCATCAGTCAGCGCGAACGCCACCGAGGAGCCATTGCCCTGCGTGATATAATGCACGCCGTCGTCGATGGCCTTGCGGAGCAGCGTGAGGCTCTTCTCCGGGCTAACCTCGTTGTCGAGCACCACCAGCTCCAGCTTGCGCCCTGGACCGGCCGCCTGCGCGGCGTTCACACGGTCAATGGCAAAACGGAAATGCTGTTCGCCAAGTTGTCCGGTGGCGGCGAACGCCCCGCTCATCGGATCAATCAGGGCTATTTTCACGGTTTCGTCCGCCCGCACAGCGCCTGCGGTGAGAATGGTGGAAAAGGCGAAGGCCACGGCAGCCGGACCGAAGCGCATGTACATCCCCTGGACGTTACGGCGACCTTCAAGGGCCGCGCTTGGTTCGAATCATGGCGAATGGGATGGCTTCCCGTCAATCCACATTCCATCTCTTGGACGCACACCCCGGAATCGTGACACATTCGCCCGATGTCCCTTCCCCCATTGCTTCAGAACCTCGTCATTCCTGTCATCGGATCGCCGTTGTTCATCATCTCGAACCCCGACCTCGTCATCGCACAATGCAAGGCGGGCATCGTCGGCTCGTTCCCCGCACTGAACGCCCGGCCTGGCCCGGTGCTGGAGGAATGGCTGAAACGCATCATCGGCGAACTCGGCGAGCATGATGCGAGGCATCCGGAGCGCCTATCCGCCCCGTTCGCCGTCAACCAGATCGTGCATCGTTCCAACGAGCGTCTCGATCACGACATGGCGATGTGCGTGAAATATCGCGTACCGCTCATTATTACGTCGCTGGGCGCACGCGAGGACATCTACAGGGCTGCGCATGACTATGGCGGCATCGTGCTGCACGACATCATCAACGACGCGTTTGCCCGCAAGGCGATCTCCAAGGGCGCCGACGGCCTGATCGCAGTCGCCGCCGGTGCCGGCGGCCATGCCGGCACCACCTCGCCGTTCGCATTGATCCAGGAAATACGCGCTTGGTTCGACGGCCCGGTGGCGCTGTCCGGCAGCATTGCCACCGGAAGCGCCGTGCTGGCCGCGCGTGCGATGGGCGCCGACCTCGGCTATATCGGTTCTGCCTTCATCGCCACCACGGAGGCGAATGCCAGCGAGGCCTACAAGGCGATGATCGTGGGCGCGGGCGCCGACGACATCATCTACACAAACCTCATCACCGGCGTGCACGGCAACTACCTAAAGCAAAGCTTGGTCGCCGCCGGACTCGACCCCGACAACCTGCCCGTCTCAGATGCCTCCAAAATGAGCTTCGCCGAGGACAAGGCAAAGGCCTGGAAGGATATCTGGGGCTCCGGCCAGGGCGTTGGGGCCATCAAGGACGTGGTGCCCGCGGCCGAACTGGTAGCGCGACTCACGCGCGAATACCGGGCCGCCACCGCGAGGCTTTGCGCATGACCGCCCTCGCCGGCAAGGTGGCACTGGTCACCGGCGCCTCCTCAGGCCTCGGTCTGCGCTTCGCGGAGGTGCTTGCCGAAGCCGGCGTCCGGATGGCCTTGGCGGCGCGGCGGATCGGCCGGCTGGAGGAAGCCGCTCGCGCCATGCCCGACGCGATCACGGTGCAGCTCGACGTGGCCGATATCGCCAGCGTTCAGGCGGCTGCGGCCGAAATCGAGGCGCGGCTTGGCCCGATCGACATCCTGGTCAACAACGCCGGCATCAGCCGCCAGGCGCCCATCCTGGAGGTGAGCGAGGCTGATTACGACGCAGTGCTCGACACCAACCTCAAGGGCGCCTTCTTCATGGCCCAGGCCGCCGCGCGTCAGATGATCGCGGCCAAGCGGGAGGGCCGCATCGTCAACATCGCCTCGGCTGCCGGACTGCGCACTATGGGCCAACTCGGCAGCTACGGTATGTCCAAGGCCGCGATGATCCACATGACCAAGTCGATGGCGCGGGAGTGGGGCCGCCATGGCATCAACGTCAACGCGATCTGCCCTGGCTATATCGCAACCGAGATCAGCGCCGAGTTCCTGGAAACCGAAGGAGGCCGACGGTTGGTGAACGCCCTACCTCGCAAACGGATGGGCGAGCCACGCGACCTGGATGCGCTTCTGTTGCTGCTGTGTTCAGGCGAGGCATCCCGCTTCATCAACGGAGCCATCATGACAGCCGACGACGGTTTCACCGCCTGCTAAGCAAGACCGAACTGGCGGTTTTAGATCTGCGAAAGCGGCAAATGCACCCGCAATCCATCCAATCCCGCCGCTACCACGATCTGGCAGCTTAGCCGGCTGTTCAGCTGCCGTTCCGCCCCGATTCCCGCGAGCATCTCGTCTTCCAGCTTGGCTACCGGCACCAGGCGCGCCAAATCCGCCTCATCGACCAGAACATGGCAGGTCGCACACATCGCGTAGCCGCCACACTCGCCGATGATCTCGCGGATATCCTCGTCCACCGCAGCCTGCATCAAATTCTCGCCGACCTTTACATCCAGCGTTTGCTCGCGCCCGTCCGGATGAACATAGACGATGGCCACCATTAAAGGCGGCCTGCGTCCACTGTCCACATCTGGCTGGTGCATCCGTCGCTGTCGTCGGCTGCCAGCCACAACACCATCCGTGCCACGTCGTCCGGCACCAGCCGTTGCTTGAGGCATTGCATACGGTCCAACTCAGCGCCCGCCTCCGGGGTCATCCACATCTCCAACTGCCGCTCGGTCATGATCCAGCCGGGGATCACGCAGTTGACCCGGATGTTGTCCGGCCCGAGATCGCGCGCGAAACTACGTGTCAGCGCCTCAATACCCGCCTTGGAGGCGGTATAGGCCGGCATCCCGCCCTGCCCGGCGTGCCAACTCATCGAGCCAAAATTGATGATCGAGCCTCCGCCAGCTTTCTGCATCATTGGCGCCGCCGCTTGGGTCGCGAAGAACTGGTGACGCAGGTTCACTGCGATACGATTGTCCCAGTATTCCTCAGTCACTGCCTTCCAGTCGTGTCGCTCGTCATGCGCCGCGTTGTTGACCAGCACTCGCACCGGCCCGAACGCCTCGGCGGCATCGCGTACCGCCTGTTGTAACGCCTTGGTGTCGGTCACGTCGCAGCGCCGGAACCACGGCTTCGGACGCCCCTCCTCCGCCAGCATGTCACATAGCGCGGTGGCGCGTTCTTCCGCCAGATCGACGAAAGCCACGCGGGCGCCTTGCCGCGCAAAAGCCTCGACGATGGCGGCGCCGATGCCTTGGGCACCACCGCTCACGAACACCACGCGTTCGTGCAGGCTCGGGTAGATCGCTGTTCCAGCCATCAGGCGCTCCTTACGGCGCGATACTCGCGCCTTACGATGTCCATCAATTCCGGCACCGAGGTTTCGGCGGCGGCCTTCTCATAGGTCACGGTGCCACGCTGCATCAGCATGATGCGGTCGGCGATGTCGAGCGTCTGACCGTAATTATGCATGATCATGATGATAGAAAGGTTACCGCGTGCCTTCAACCGCAGCACGAGATCGATGATCAACGCGGCCTCGCGGGCGCCCATCGCCGCGAGCGGCTCATCCAGCAACAAGATGCGCGCATCCGAACTCACCGCGCGCGCTACCGCGATCGCCTGGCGCTGGCCGCCGGACAATCGCTCCACCTCCAGATCGACCGAGGGGATGTTGACGCCGATATCTTCCAGCACCTGTCGCGCGCGTCGCCGCATCTCGCCGTTATCCAGCATTCCCGGCGGGAAGCGGCGGAGTTTTTCGCGGTTGAGGAACATGTTGTGGGCCACGCTGAGGCCACCGACGAGTGCGAGGTCCTGGTAGACGCATTCGATGCCGAGCGAACGCGCGTGATCGACCGAACGAAGCACGACGTCCTGGCCATGCACCTGCAGCGTGCCTGACGTTGGCGACTGGTAGCCTGTGAGGATCTTCATCAGCGTGGACTTGCCCGCGCCGTTATCGCCCAGGATCCCGAGAATCTCGCCGGGCTCGACATGCATGGATACGC
Source organism: Rhodospirillales bacterium (assembly GCA_025350425.1). Lineage (GTDB taxonomy): Bacteria > Pseudomonadota > Alphaproteobacteria > Acetobacterales > Acetobacteraceae > JANXTF01. The sequence goes on along the minus strand of JANXXW010000387.1, from coordinate 3,703 downwards.
CATCGAGCGCGGTCACGCTGCCGAACCGCTTGACGATGTTGTCGGCTCGCAGCGCGCTCGCCATCACCGCCCACCCCCACGGCGTAAACGGCCAAGATGGATATTGGAAATCATGGCCAGCAAAATAGCCGCACCTATGATAATGTCGAAAGTATAAGCGTTGATGCCTTGCAAGGTGAAGCCATCGCGCAAGACTCCAAGCACGATGGCCCCCACCAGCGCGCCGATGATGGTGCCCGAACCACCCGCCAGCGGTGTACCGCCGATCACGCCGGCAGCGACCGCCAGGAACATGACGGTCGTACCGCCCGCGAGCGGATCAATGGATCCAATCCGATGTGCCTCCAGTATGCCAGTGAGCCCACCGAGCACGCTGGTCAGCACAAAATTTCCGATCTTGATACGAGCCACGTTGATGCCGGCTTCAGCCGCGCCGATCAGGTTGCCGCCAGTAGCAATGGTATGCAGCCCCCAGCGTGTTTGCCGAAGCACGTAGTGCATGACGGCGACGGCGGCGAACGCCCACAGGATTTCGGCATATGGCGACGCGCCAAGGAAATTGCCCATTGCCTCGCTGCCGCCGGTTTCGACCGGCGATCCATGGCTCAGCGTCAGTGTGACGCCGTTGAGTATGTAGAGCGTACCCAACGTGGTAACGAACGAAGGTACCCGAAGCTTTACCGTGATGAAGCCATTTATCGCGCCGATCAGGCCGCATGCGACCAGCGCGAGCAGGATCGCGACGATGATGGGCAGTCCCGCATTGGTACCGAAATGCATCAGAAACGGTGCCAGCGCGAACACCTGCCCCACCGAAAGGTCGATCTCGCCGCAGATCAGCAGCATGACCTCGCCACACGCGATGATCGCGGACGCGGCGATGAACTGGGAGACGGTCTCCAGGTTGGCGCTGGTGAGGAAGTTCTCGTTCACCGCCTGAAAGTAGATGGTGAGCAATATAGCGACGACGATGATGCTCGCTTCCCGCCACCGCAGGAACGCATCCAGTGTCGCGCCGGCCCTGTTAGGGGACGCGCGCGACACCGGTGTTGGTTTTAGGCTCAAGCCTTTATCGCACCCGAACGCGGTACGATCACCGCCTTGTCTGACTTGCCCTCGTAGCGTGTCTCGGTCTCGAGGTATGGCCCGACGCTTTCCTTGGTCACGAATTTCAGCCCGGTGTTCACATCGGCGGGGCCGACCAGCCCACCGGACGACAGGAACATGAACATCTGCATCACGGTGTAGAAGCCCTGCAGATACGGCTGCTGGTCGATGGTGAAGTCCATGTTGCCGTCGCGGATGTTGGCCAGCGTGCGCGGCAGCAGGTCAAAGCCGCCGGACTTCACTCCCTTGGCTGCCAGCTTCTGGTCTCGCACAACTTCCGAGATACCCTGCGTGCTGCCGCCATCGACAGCGAACATGCCTTTTACGTCCTGGTGGCCGATATAGTAGGCCTTAACCTTGGACAATTCCTCGTCGACCGTTGCCCCGGTTGCGATCACCTCGATGGTGAAAGTCTTGCCAGACTTCTTCAGCGCGTCCTGCGCCCCATCAATGCGGGGCTGAATATTGAGCTGTCCCGGCGTCGAGATGAACAGCACGATTTTGCCACCATCCACCAGGCTGGCGATCCGCTCGCCCATTTTCTGTCCGGCCGCGAACAGGTCCTGCCCGATATAGGCGAGGCGGCCCACATTGGCGTCAGCGTTATATGAAAACACCGGGATACCAGCGTCCATTGCGCGCTGGATCGGGCGCGAGAACGCCGCCGGGTCCACGATCGGAACCGCGATAGCGTTGGCCTTGCCGGCGATGGCGGCGTTCATGGAATTGACCATCTCGCCCGCATTGCTGGTGGCCGAGCCCGTCCACTGATAGTCGCAGCCGACCAGTTCGCAGGCGTCCTGGATACCATACTGTGTCGGCACGAAGAACGGGTTGGTAGTCACGTGATTGACGAACACGAACTTCCACTTTGGATGGGCCGGGAACGCTGCGGCCCGCGCGGGGCCGGCAAAGGCAGCCAGCGCGGTGCCGACGAGTGCCGTACCCATAATCCCACGGCGCGCAAGGCTGAAGTCGATCGGCTGGTTGGCCATTGGTTCTTTCCCCCTGTATTGGCACAAGCCGTATTGTGGCCCCCGGGGCGGTGTCAAGCGCCGCGGTGGCGAGGTGTCTGCATATGCGCGACGCTGGATGCGCGAACCGCAACCGCCGCCGGTCCTGTGCCGCTCGTTTAGCGCCTCTCCGGTTAGAACTCGTTGAACCGTTTAGCCTTTGTTTTTCTCTTTTTTTCGATACAGTCGGTGCTCTGGTGGCTGGTTTCCATTAAGCCACCAAGACGGGCGGTGCCTTTGTTGAGCTTTGAATAATGGTTTTGTGGAGACGCCGATGTCCGTCATTTCAGCCCGCGCCCTAACCGCTGTTCTCGCGCTGCTGCTGCCACTGGCCGCCGCCGCGCAGACGCTTGACATCGCCACCGATCAGTCCCCGGTTGGCCTCGACCCGCACATCGCGACCGCGTTTTCGACCGCGCTGATCAACAGCAACATCTATGAGGGGCTGACCGCGATCGACAAGGATCTGCGCGTCGTGCCGTCGCTCGCAGCGTCCTGGACCATCTCGCCCGACGGCCTCGTCTACGTCTTCGCGCTTCGTCCGAACGCCGTGTTCCATAACGGCCATGTGATGACGGCCGACGACGTGATTGCCAACTTCGCCCGCATACGCGATCCCAAGACCGCTTCCCCCATTGCCTCGCGTTTTACCGGTATCAAGGAAATCGAGGCGGTCGGTCGCAACGAGCTGAAAATCACGCTCGACACGCCGTCGGCCCCGTTCCTGGTGCAACTGGCCAGCTTGGCCATCGCCGCCCCTGAAGGCATGACCGAACTGGGGCGCAAGCCAGTCGGTACCGGGCCGTTCAAATTCCGCGAATGGATACCGGACACCTCCATCGCGCTCGATAGGAACCCATCTTACTGGGCCTCGGGGCTGCCTTACCTGTCTGGCCTGAAATTCTCCATCGTGCCGGAGTCTGCAACGCGGGAGATGGGCATCAGCGGGGGAACGTACAAGCTGCTTCCCTCGCTCGACGCCGCCACTGCCGCGTCGCTGGCCACCCACCCCGGGATCAAGCTCGTCGATACGCAGGACCTCGCCTACTCGCTGATCGGCCTCAACACTTCCCGGCCGCCTTTCGACAAACCGGAGGTCCGCGAGGCCGTCAACATGGCGATCGATCGTGGCCAGCTGGTCCAGGCCGCCTATTTCGGCCGCGCCGTCCCAGGCGGGCCATTGTCGCCCGCCCTGACGGACTGGGCGCTCCCGGACAGCGCCTTCCCCTGCTACAAGACCGACCCTGCCGCCGCGCGTAAGAAACTGGCCGATGCCGGCTTGGTCGCGCCGGTGAAAGTCACCCTCAGCGTCCTTGGCTCGTTGCAACAGGTGGTGGACGTGGCGCAGGTGGTACAGGCGCAGATGAACAAGGCCGGGTTCGATGTGCAGCTCAACGTGCAGGAGCAGGGCCGCTTCATTGCCGATTGGCGCGCCAGCAAATTCGAAGGCTTCGTCTCACTCAACGGCGGGAGTCCCGACCCCGACGACTATTTCGGCCGCTCATTCCAGACCGGCGGGGCCACCAATGTCTATAAGTATAGCAACCCCGACCTCGACCGCCAGTTGATCGCCGCCCGCGCCG
>JANXXW010000347.1 GCA_025350425.1 Rhodospirillales bacterium | reverse complement strand
GCCACGATGTAGCGGTGCGCTCCCCTTCCTCGCGGAAGGGGAGCGGGCTCGCCTACTTCGGCAACAATACGGTGTTGATCACGTGGATCACGCCGTTGGACTGATACACGTCGGCGATCGTCACCATCGCGGTGCGGCCTTTTGCGTCGGTCACCGAGATCATGCCGGGACCGCTCGATGTCACCGTGAGCGGCTCACCCTCGACCGTGGTAAGCATCGCGCGTCCGCCGCCTTGTGCGATCAGCGCCATCAGCGCCTTGGCGTCCAGTGCGCCCGGCACGACATGGTAGGTCAGCACCTTGACGAGCTTCGCCTTGTTGCGCGGCTGCAACAGCGTGGAGACGGTACCCTTGGGCAGCGCGTCGAACGCCGCGTTGGTCGGGGCGAACACGGTGAACGGGCCCGGGCTCTTCAGCGTGTCCACGAGGCCAGCGGCCTTGACGGCGGCGACCAGGGTGGTGTGGTCGGCCGATGCCACCGCGTTATCCACGATGTCCTTCGTGGGATACATCGCCGCGCCGCCGACCATCGGATCGACCATCGGGGCGGGCTCGGCGGCCATCATCGGTGGCGGGGTCATCGCGGGCTGGCTGCAGGCGGCCAGTGCGGATAGGCTGAGAAGCCCGGCGAATGCCAGGGACGGGCGGTGCAACATCTAACTTTTCCTTCGTTATGTCTCCGGGCTCGAAACCCGGCGCAAAGTCGATACGCGATATGTCAGCTTTGGATGCACACCAAATCGTTATGTCGGGAGACTGAACATCACAGTGCTGCGACCGGGCATCACAAAATTTTCGCCCATGCGGAACACCTGTTCCTTCGTGCGGTCCGGCGCGCTGGTGTCGAACAGCGTGACCCAGCGTCGCACGCCGGCTAGCTTCGGCAGCGTGAAGTCCACAGCGCCGTGATGCGAGTTCAGCACCCACAGCAAGGTCGCGTCTTGGGCCGCACGCCTGACGCCAGTCGCTTGCGCCCGCCCATCCATGAGCATTCCAAAGCAGCGCGTGTCGGGATTGCGCCAGTCGCCTTCGGTCATCTCATGCCCGTTGACCGCCATCCAGGTCACGTCCTTTACCCCCAGTTCCTCATCGAACTGGCCCGTGAGGAAGCGGCCACGGCGTAAGATCGGGTATTGCTGGCGTAGCGCCAACAGTTTGCGAACAAAGACGGTTAAGGCATGGCCCTCGGGCCCGATGTCCCAGTCGACCCAGCCGATCTCGTTGTCCTGGCAGTAGGCGTTGTTGTTGCCCTGCTGAGTGCGCCCGAATTCGTCGCCCGCCAGCAACAGCGGCGTGCCTTGCGACAGCAACAGCGTGGCGAGCAGGTTGCGTTTCTGGCGCTCGCGCAAGGCCCGGATGTCGGGATCGTCCGTAGCGCCCTCGACACCGCAATTCCAACTGCCGTTGTGCGAGTGGCCGTCGCGGTTGCCCTCGCCGTTGGCCTCGTTGTGCTTCTCGTTGTAGGCGACCGAGTCGGCCAGGGTGAACCCGTCATGCGCGGTAACGAGGTTGACGCTGGCGTAAGGTTTGCGGCCGCGATGGTCGAACAGGTCGCGCGAGGCGCAGATGCGGCCGGATATCTCCGGCGTGATGCCGGGATCGCCCTTCCAGAACGCGCGCGTGGTATCGCGGAACCGATCGTTCCACTCCGCCCAGCCCGGAGGGAACGCGCCGACCTGATAGCCCCCCGGCCCGATGTCCCACGGCTCGGCAATCAGCTTGACGCTGGATAGCACCGGGTCCTGGCGGCAACTATCAAGAAAGCCGCCTCCCTGATCAAACCCGTAGCTCTCGCGCCCGAGAATAGTGGCGAGATCGAAGCGGAACCCGTCCACGTGCATCTCCGTCACCCAGTAGCGCAGACTATCATTGACCATCTGCAGCACGCGGGGATGCGACAGGTTCAGAGTGTTGCCGGTGCCGGTGTCGTTGACGTAGTTGCGCCGCTGATCCGGCAGCAGCCGGTAATAGCTGGCGTTGTCGATGCCGCGAAACGACAACGTCGGTCCGCGCTGGTCGCCTTCCCCAGTGTGGTTATACACCACGTCGAGAATGACCTCGAGGCCGGCGTCGTGGAACCGCGCCACCATTTCCTTGAACTCGTTGATGGGCTGCGTCGCGGCATAGCGCGTATCCGGGGCGAAAAACCCGATCGTGTTGTAGCCCCAATAGTTGGTGAGGCCTTTTTCCAGCAATACGCTGTCATTGATGAAGGCATGGACCGGCATCAGTTCGACTGACGTCACGCCGAGTTGCTTGATGTAGTCCACGATCTCCTTGGTGCCGAGACCCGCGAAAGTGCCGCGTAGTGGCTCGGGAACGGCTGGATGCAGCTTGGTGAAACCGCGCACATGGGTTTCGTAGAATATGGTCCGTTCCCATGGAACTCTGGGTGGTTGATCGCGGCCCCAGGTAAAGGCCGGATCGACAACACGACATTTCGGCATGTACTTGGCGCTGTCGCGGTCGTTGAACGTCAGGTCTTCACCGGGGGCACCGGGGATGTAGCCATAGACAGCGTCGTCCCAGATCAGTTCACCTACCAACGCGCGGGCGTAAGGGTCGAGCAGTAGCTTGTTCGAATTGAAACGATGACCGGCCTCAGGGGCATACGGGCCGTGGACGCGGAACGCATAGATTGTGTAAGGCCGCGCTTCCGGCAGGTATCCGTGCCAGATCTCGTCGGTATATTCCGGCAGCTCGATGCGGGCCAGTTCACGCTCGCCTTTGCGATCGAACAAACACAGTTCAACACGGGTCGCGTTGGCTGAGAAAAGCGCGAAGTTGACGCCCAGGCCGTCCCAGGTTGCGCCGAGAGGGTAGGGCAAGCCTTCAGTAATACGAGTCATGCTGGCTCATTCAAGGATGGATCATGCGGATGTCGTGACGCGTTATGGTGGCGGAGTGATGGAATTTATGGACAAACCATCGTCCACCAGTCGCCCTGGGCTACACGATGCGCTTACCCCCTGCAGCTACCACGTCAGAGCGCGTTTCGATCCCACTCATGGGCGGGGCACACGCGTCGAACTCAGGCCATGCACGCTCGAACTCGGTAAAGGTTAACCGGTATGGCCGCATGATCAGGTACTGGCGGCGGGTGTCAGCGACGACCGAGCGGCCTGGCGCGGACGAGTAATCAGGGGATAGATACGGCGCAGGGCCGCCACGATAAAGACTGCCGTTCCCCAGATGGCGACTCGCACGGCTGGGCGGAATTCGTAGCTGATGTCGAGATTGGCGGCGAGCACGCGCATCGGGTCGGAATGGCTGGCAATCGAATACCATGCAGCCTCGAAGCCTGCCGTGAACAACGTTGCCGCAATCCCCAGCAGCGGCAATACCCAAAGCCTGCTGCGCCAGGATCGAGGCAGTACGCGCCAGAGTATCAGCCAGACGAACCATCCAACCGCGACGGTAGGGGACGAAATATCCGATTTCGATTGCAGCAGGTAGTGTAGCAGGCCGAGTGCGGCAACGAAGTAGATGAGGCGGTGCAACACTTTCCAGCTTCGTCCCATGCGGCGCATGGAGGCGTCGGTTGAGCTTAAGGCCATCGCCACCAGCAGGCACAGAGCTATGAAGCCGATGGTAAGATAGAAGCGCAGCACGATTTCGCTGGCGACGACGCCGATCCGCCATTTCTGGTCGAGAGCGTAGATCGATAAGTGGATCAGCACGTAGCACGCGGTCGTGACACCGAGCATTCGCCGTATCAGCACCACACGCGGCCACTCCAGCACGAAGCGGGCCGGGGTCACCGCAAGCGATAGCAGTAGCAGCCAGATGGTCCATTCGCCGAGTTCACGCTCCGCCTCGGTGACATAGCGCGCGCCGAGCGCACCCTGTTGCCAGGCCAGCGTCAAGTACAGCCCCGGCAGGATCACCAGAATCAGTGTCACGATTTTCAGCGCCGAAATCTTGCCGGTAGGGTCGCGCCAGGGGGCGCGTTTGCGCGGCTTGGCTGGAGGCCGGACGCGGCGCACGGGCGCGGGTGCCGCGATGGAGGCGCTCATGGCAGGGGTGCCGTGATGTGCTTGAACCCTTCCGGCACGACGAACACAGACGCATCCTGGGCTTCGTAGCGCACGCTGGCGGCCTCCACGAGAAGCCGTCCGGCAGCTGTGGCCCGCAGCAACACACCGTCGGGGGTGATGCAAACTTCCGTCGCCTCCCCCGTGGCATCGCGCGTGAGCCATTCCGTGCAACCTACGCCGGCAACCCGTGCCTCTCCCCGCCGGGTGAACGGCGCGGTGGACGCGCCCACCGTGGCGGGGGTTGGCATATCGAGCGACATGCGTTCGTTGGGCCGGATTGTGGACATGCGGTGCGTGGCGAAATCCATGATGACGTAAAGGTCCGATGTCGGGGGATCGATGCGTTGCCGGCTGCCGGCTGCCGTGTAGCGCATGCGCTGCTCCAGCACGCGGGCCGGGGCGTTGGCGTTTGCGGGTTGTGGAACGCGATAGGTCACGTCCACGTCGCGGGTAGGGGAAATGACCGGGCGTTCCTGTGCCTGGGCCGAGCCGACGGCCATCGCGAGCGCCAGTGCCGCGACGAGGGAGGTGCGGATCATCGGCCCAGCAACTGCTTGGCGAGGTCGCGCGGGATCTGCAGCTTACCGGTGTCGGCGGGCGGCTTGAACAAGGAATTGGGTTGCGCGGCATAGGTCACGCTGGTTGCCTCGATCATACCGCGATGGCCGTTATTGTCGGTTCCGTTGGCGCGCAGGACCAAGCCGTCATCCGTGAGGCAGGCGACGCCTTTGCCCCTGTCGGTCGTGACGTTCCAGTTCGTGCAGGAATAGCCGGCGATGGTGTCCATGGAGCCGCGCGTGAACCTGGCGCCTGGGCCGGGCAGGTAGGTTTTGGCGTTGGCGTCCGTATTGGAGAGGTCAACCATGAAATGCTGCTGCTCCAGCACAAGGCTTGCTTGCCCGGTGTGCGGGTTGGCCAACACATACCCGGGTCCGCCCTCGATGCGGGCCAGTCCGAGCGTGCTCGACCAACGCGCCAACGCATCGACGCCTCCCTTTTCTCCGCTTGCGTGATAGGCGACCGCGACGTCGCGGGTGGGGATGTAGCGGGGCACTTCGGAGACGGCGGGCGAAGCTGAGGCCAACAGGGCGAAAGCCGCGAATATGGACCGGGCAGGCAAGGCACTCTCCTTAAGGGAATGGCGTAGCGTTAGCGCCCGGCGAGGTTTCGTAGTTCCCCTTCGAGGCGGGCCGGGTCCGGGCTCGCCAGCCACTCCGCCCGGACGTCCACCGCTTCGGCAAGGATAGACTTGTAGTAGTCGCGCGGCACCTCGACGGCTCCGAACTGTGACAGGTGGGTAGTCACGAACTGCGTGTCGAGTAGCCGGTAGCCGCCGAGGCGCATTCGGGCGACGAGGTGCGCCAGCGCCACCTTGGAAGCGTCGGACACGCGGCTGAACATACTCTCGCCGAAAAACACGCCCCCGACCGACACGCCGTACAGCCCGCCCACCAGCTTACCGTCCTGCCAAGTCTCTATGGAATGAGCGTGGCCGCTGCGGTGCAGGGTCAGGAACAGGGTCTCGATGTCCGTGTTGATCCAGGTGTCCTCACGACCGGCAACGCAGGCCGCGCAGTTGGCTATGACAGCTGGGAAGTCGCGGTCCGACGTGATCTCGAACGTCTTGGAAAGCGTGGTTCGCAGCAGACGGCGGGACAGGTGGAAGCTGCCGAGGGGCAGTACGCCGCGCTGTTCGGGATCGAGCCAGTACAACCGCTCGCCATGGCGAGACTCCGCCATCGGAAACATCCCGGCACGATATGCGCGCAACATAAGTTCGGGCGTGATCTGGAAGTTACGGCGCGACACGGTTGACCTTGCGGGAAAGCGGGTGGCACGGAAAAGAAGCTAGTCGCGAAATCAGTCCCGCGCCATGAAATGCTCGAGCCAGTGAATGGTGTAGTCGCCCGATTGGAAGCCGGGGTCCTCGATGATGCGCTGATGCAGGGGCAGCGTCGTCTTGATGCCGAGCACGGCGAATTCGGCCAGGCTGCGCCGCATGCGGGCGATAGCTTCCGCACGGGTCGGCGCATGGACGATCAGCTTTGCGATCAGGCTGTCGTAGTAAGGCGGCACCATGTAGCCAGCGTACAATGCCGAGTCGACGCGGACGCCGAGGCCGCCTGGCGCGTGGAACGCGGTGATCCGGCCGGGGTCGGGCAGGAATGTCTCGGGGTCCTCAGCGTTGATGCGGCATTCTATGGCATGGCCGACGAACGAGACGTCGGCCTGGGTGTAACCGAGCCTCTGGCCGGCGGCGATGCGGATCTGTTCGCGCACGAGATCGACGCCGCAGACCATCTCGGTGACGGGATGCTCGACCTGGAGGCGGGTGTTCATCTCGATGAATGCGAACTGACCATCTTGGTAGAGGAACTCCAGCGTGCCGGCGTTGCGGTAGCCGAGACTCATCAGCGCGGTGGTCACAGTTG
>JANXXW010000342.1 GCA_025350425.1 Rhodospirillales bacterium | reverse complement strand
GCCATCAACCGAGGCGACACGCCGGCCGCGCGCGACGCCATTAACCGCGGCGCCGACCTGAACGGCCGCAACGTGCTGGGAATGACGCCCACCGAACTCTCGGTCGATCTCGCACGCAGCGACATCATGTTCCTGCTGCTGTCGATGCGCGGCCCCGGTGATAACGGCGCGGGAGCCGGCACGTTGCGGCCGTTCAGGTCGGCGCCGCGGTTAATGGCGTCGCGCGCGGCCGGCGTGTCGCCTCGGTTGATGGCATCGAACAACGCGTCGGTCGGCTGCATGTCCATCACCGTCTTACCAGCGGGCGCCACCTCGGCCCGGTCGGTATGAGTCCCAGGCAGCGCCGGGGGACTCGGCGCCTTGGGGGCTTTCGGGGCGGCGGTGCCGACCACCGGACCGGTCGCGGCACCGATGCCGTTGCCCAGAATGCCGCTTTGCGCCAACGCCTCGTGGCTGAACGCCGCGCTTCCCGCCAGTGCGAAAAAGCCCATCAGGGCGATTGGACCCAGCCTGCTTTTTAGATGTGTCATGCAAGTATTCCGAGCTAACGAACGACGTTGAGCCAGAAAAATCCGGCGTTGAGATACGTCGCGTAACACGTCCAGGCAAAGTAGGGCACCATCATTGCCACCGCCAGGCCCGAAAGTTTCGAAAAGGCCCGCATCGTGAGCACGATTGCAACCAGCAATACTGAGATCACCACCATCCCGAGCGTGATGCTACGCAGCCCGAAAAAGGCTGGGGTCCACAGAGAGTTGACCAGCAGATGCCACCCCCATATGCGCAGCGCCGGACGATGCCCGGGACGCCGCCAAACCAGCCACGCGGCGATGCCGACCATTGCATAGAGAGCCGTCCACACAGGCGCGAACACCCAGTTGGGCGGTGTGCCGGGCGGCGCCGTGATGGTCAGATACCATGTTCCAGCACTTGTGGCCGTGGCAGCGCCGCTGGCAACGGCGACCAGTTCGCACAGTCCCACGAACCCCAACAACGCGAGCGTTGCGGACCAAGGCGAAGCGGCTCCGGGTGTTGACCCAGGACCCGAACCTGAACCTTCGAACTTCTGGAAGGCACGTCTCCTTTCTTTCAAAGCGCTACCATCTACGCCGCCTCGCGACGCCAGGCCGCCACAACCAGCCCCAGGATAAGCGGCAACGCCGCCCATGGCGGCAGCAGCGGGGTCGCGTCGATCCCCGTCACCACATGATCTCGCCGCCGCTCCAACCCGATCCAGGCGCCTCCGCCGACCGAATGGCCCGACTGAGCCCGGTCGGGTTCGGTGCGGCGCAAGGCCGGCGCCCCCGCCGGGTCGAGCCAACTGACGCTGCCGCCCGAAGCACGCACCAACGGTTCCAGCAACGTCGCGGTGGCCCGCAGATCCGCCAGTTCCAACGGGTTCGCAGCACCCGAAGCGGCAAAGGCTGTGGTAATGCCGTCGCTGACCTGCCAGACGCCGGGCAAGGTTGCTGCAATACCTACGACGGCGCGACCAGGACGGGTCGGTGTCAGGGCCAGCGTCGCCGCGTGCCCGCCCGGGTCGGTAACCGTCACGCTGCCGGGCGGCCCGGTATCGGTCGTCTGGCGCACGATGGACAGGCGCCCGGCTTCGGCCGTGGCTGTCAGCGACTTCTCTTCCAACTCCGGTTCCTTCATCAGCCAGTGTGCCAGCCGCCGTAGCAATTCTGCCTGCGGTCCACCACCCTCGTGACCGCGCGACCAAAGCCAGATCTGATCCGATAGCAACAATGCCACCCGACCCTCATCAACATGCTCCAGCAGGAGCAGCGGATCGCCCTGCGGCCCGCTCATCACAGCGTCGCCCTGCGCGTCGGCGACATTGAGGCGGCGGTACCAATCGCCCCATGCCGGCTGACCCTGCGCGTTCCAGCCCGGCAGGTTTTCCGTCACGGGATGACGGGTGCCGAGGTCGGTCACCAGCGGACGGAACGGCGCGTTTGTCACGCCATCCCTGCCGGTTGTCGGCCGAGCAGGTAAGATAGCGCCGAGAGGTGTGTTGGCAAGGCTGGCGGCACCGGCGAATTCTGGCCCCACATCCATCAGCAGCGCCCCACCGCCCCGCACATAATCGGCGATGTTGCGAAGGTATTGCGCCGGCAGGATCGAGCGATTCTGGAACCGATCCAGGATGATGAGGTCGAATTGCTTGATCTTGACCTGGAACAGTTCACGCACCGGAAAGGCAATCAGCGCCAACTCGTTCAACGGCGTCAGGTCATCCTTTTCCGGTGGCCGCAAGATCGTGAAATGCACAAGGTCGACCGCGGGATCGGCCTTCAGCAGCCG
>JANXXW010000259.1 GCA_025350425.1 Rhodospirillales bacterium | reverse complement strand
TATAGCTCCTCGGCGGCTTCCTCGGCGGCCGCGCGGCCGATCTCCGGCTTGGCGCCCGCGCCGAGGCCTTGCGTGATGTGCGGCCCGAGCTGGATGCGGCGGTCGGCGCGGCTGTGGACCAGTTGCTGCGCGTCGGTGTTGGCGACCACGAACTCCACGCCCTGCAAATTCATCGCGTTCATGTTGTCGATACGCTGATCGTGATCCCCAACCAGAACCTGTTCCGCCTCGCCAATGAGCGGACTGGCTGGAAAGAAGCGTTCAAGATGGCCGATAACGTTCTTTACATGGGCGTCCGCGGCGTGACGGACCTCATGGTGGCCCCTGGCCTGGTCAACCTGGACTTTGCCGACATCCGCACCGTGATGGCCGAGATGGGCAAGGCAATGATGGGCACCGGCGAAGCCGAGGGCGAGAACCGCGCCGTGCGGGCCGCCGAGGCCGCGATCAGCAATCCGTTGCTGGAGGACACTTCCATGGCAGGCGCGCGCGGTCTGCTGATCAACATCACTGGCGGCGAAGACATGACGCTGTTCGAGGTCGATCAGGCCGCCAACCGCATCCGCGAGGAAGTGGACGAGGAAGCCAACATCATCTTCGGCTCAGCTATCGACGAGACGCTGAACGGCAAGGTCCGTGTTTCCGTGGTGGCGACCGGCATCGAGAGCGCCGAACAACGTATGAAGGAGCGCCCGCGTTTGGTCGCGGTGGGCGGCCTGCCGATGCAGCAGGCTCCCGTGTCGCAGGTTTCGGGTTCGGGGCAACACGCGCCGCTGCAACAGGCGAGCGTCCCGCAGGCGTCGACGGCCGTTTCTGGACAGGCCGCGCAGGCGCCCGCTCAATCCTTCGTGCCCAGCCAGCCACAGCCGGCCTCGGCACGTAACCCCGCCTCACCGAACGTGATCCCGCCGCGCGTCGGGCAACGTCCGGTGATGCAGCCGGCGCAATCGGCGCCGCGCAATTACGGGGATACGCAGTACTCGGATCAGGGCGCCTACGACGCGCCACGGCAGTCAGAGTCCTTCGAGACCGAGCGGGAGGAGGATCACCTGGCGACATACGGGCGGCCCGCTCTACCGCCGCAGATCGCTGCGGCGCGGGCCGAGCAGGCTCCGCGCGCGACTCGCGCCCCGGCTTTGCGTGGCCTGTTCGCCGAAACGGCGAAACCCGCTTCGGATGCAATCCCGGTCCCGCGCAAGAGCCTGTTTGGCATCGTAACCGGAGCGATCCGTGGCCACGCCTTGTCGGCCTCCGCGACGCCGCCCGTGCGTGCCGAGCAGCAGGAGCCACGCCAGGAGCCGGCACGCGCGAATGTCCGGCAGGCGGGCGGCGACGAGATGGGAATCGACATCCCAGCCTTTCTACGCCGGCAGTCTTCCTAACCCTCGGCAACCGTCACCATGCGCGTTCGCAAGCGCGCATGGTGACTTTTTTACTTCAAGATCAGCGCCTTACGTTGTAATATTTAGCAATAAAGCTTGATTGGCGAACCGGGTGGACCGGCCATAAGTTTCACTCGGTCGCGGTATCCAGAAAACCGCGTCCTCCGACGCTACCCGGAAGGACGATGATGGACGGGATTCAGACACTCTCGACGCAACGCAACCCGATGGCGGCCCTTCCACGGGTTGTCGTTCCGCTTCAGCGCAGCCTCAAGGCCGCGATCGGATGCGTCGGCGTCGGATTGCATTCCGGACGTAGGATCTCGATGACGATGCGCCCGGCCGGGGCCGGAGACGGCATCGTGTTCCGGCGGGTGGATCTCCCCGGTGCGCCAGAAATCCCGGCGCGGTACGATAACGTCGTCGATACCACCCTGTGCACCGTATTGGCTTTGCCTGATCGCCTCGATGTCCGTGTAGGCACCGTGGAGCATGTTCTGGCGGCACTCGCGGGGTGCGGCATCTCCAATGCCGTCGTCGAGGTGGATGGGCCAGAAGTGCCAGTGCTGGACGGATCGGCGGCCAATTTCGTGTTCCTGATCGATTGCGCTGGCGTCGTGGAGCAGGACGCGCCGGTTGACGTGATTGAGATCATGCGCCCGGTCCGGGTGCGAGACGGCTCCGCTTACGCGGAGTTGCTTCCCTGTCCGTTTGGCTTCGAGGCGGCTGTCTCGATCGCGTTCGACGCGGCGGCGGTGGGATCGCAATCGATATCCATGCGTCTCACCCCGGATAGCTTCCGCGCCGAGTTGGCCAATGCCCGGACATTCACGATGGCTAGCGACGTGGAACGGTTGCGCGCGGCCGGCCTCGCTCTCGGCGGTAGCCTCGACAATGCCGTGGTTGTGGACGGCGACCGGGTGCTCAACCCTGGTGGACTTCGCATGGTCGACGAGTTCGTACG